>NZ_JALXKT010000119.1:0-1428 GCF_025144775.1 Brachybacterium sp. p3-SID957
ATGAGTTCCCTGAGTCAACCTCTAGGCCGCGAGAGCGGTGGTTTTGTGTGTTCTGTCGGTTCTGTGGGCTTGGTGGGTGGCGGGGTCGTAGCAGGTGCCGTCGCGCCAGCAGGCGTAGATGATCCGCAGCCAGGCCCGGGCCAGGATCCGCACGGCATGGGCATGGCGTTTGCCCTGGGCGCGTGCGGTCTCGTAAATGTTCTTCGCCCAGGGCGAGGCGTGGCGGGAGTTGTCTGCCCAGCGGACCAGGGCTTGGCGGGCCCGCCGGTTGGTGGCGTAGCGGAACACGACCGCGTGGGATTTACCCGAGGCGCGGGTGACGGGCACGACGCCTGCCTCGGCGGCGAGCTGGTCAGCGTTGGAGGCGTGTTCGAGCAACGGTCCGATCTCCCCGATGATCTGGGCGAGGTTGACGATCCCCACCCGGGGCAGGGGCTGGATCAACGCTGCCCAGGAATGGGCGGCCAGAGCCGTCTCGATCTGGGCTTCAAGGTCATCGATCGCTGTTCTGAGGGCCCGGATGACCTGGACCTGTGTGCGAACCAGCGCGGTGATCGTCTCCTCACCGAGCCGCGAGGCAGGCGCGGGGGCCCCACGAAGCCTGGCCACCAGGGCAGCGGGGTCGACGCGGCCGGAGTAGTGCTGCCGGGCGAGCCAGTCCCGCATTCTGGCCGGGGCCAGGTGCTTGGCCGAGGCTGGGGTGGGGAACCTGTCGCAGAAGGCCAGGGCGATATCGGAGTCCAGGCGGGCGAACACCACCCCGGCGCCGGGCCAGTGCTCGGCCAGCAGGGCGGCGAGCTGGTTGGTCGCGGCCACGCGGGCGGTGACCTGGTCCTCGCGGGCCCGGACCAGCGCTTGCAGCTCGAGGGTCGCCTGCTCGGTCGGGCGCAGGGTCCGCAGGCGGTGCCCGTCGGTGCGGAGGTAGTCGGCGAGCTTGAACGCGTCGCCGGGGTCGTCCTTGGCGCGGGCAGCGCCCCAGCGGGGACGGACGGCGTTGAACGCGTTGGGATGGACCGGGACCACGGGATGCCCGGCGGCCAGGAGACGGTCGATCACCAGCCCGCGGGTGGTCTCGATCGCGACCGGCAGCCTAGCCGGAGGGCCGTGGCTGGCCAGGCGGGCCAGGGTGGCTCGAATCCCGTCCTCGGTGTGGGGGCAGGGCCAGCGGTCGATCACCTGGCCCTGGTCATCGATCACAGCGACAGCATGGGTGGTATTGCCCCAGTCCCATCCGACATACATGCGCGTACTCCAGGTTCATCGAAGGAGCACCACTTGGTGGAGGTCATCTGCCGGAAGCTCACTGCTCGGCCCTCAAAGGGGCATGTTCCTGACGCCGTTCAGATGGCCTCGGCCCGGCGGGGCCGGCAGAACTCATCGTGGCCGTCGAACGGCACGCACAAATGGCCGTGCACCCACCGGGACCGA
>NZ_JALXKT010000012.1:0-61166 GCF_025144775.1 Brachybacterium sp. p3-SID957
CCCTTCTGGCACGGGGGAGCGGGCAGGGTCAGCGGGAGGGGCCCTGGCTCTCGGTCTGCCCCGCGCCGTCGGCGGACTCGGCCTTCACGTCCTCACCGGCCTCGCGGTCCACGATGCCGTGGGTCACGCCGTGCTGGTCGGAGTCCTGGCGGGTCTGTCGGCGATCCTCGGACCACTCCACGTGGTAGGTGCCCTCGGCGTCCACACGCTGGTAGGTGTGGGCACCGAAGTAGTCGCGCTGGGCCTGCACCAGGGCGGCAGGCAACCGCTCGGCCCGCACCGCGTCGTAGTACGACAGGGTCGAGGCGAACACGGGAACCGGGTACCCGGCGGTGGCGGCGTAGGCCACCACGCGGCGCCAGGCCGGGATGCACTTGGTGATCTCGGTGGTGAAGTACTCGTCGGCCAGCAGCAGGGCCAGATCCGGGGTGCGCTCGTAGGCCTCGGTGATGCGGTCCAGGAAGCGTGCCCGGATGATGCAACCGCCCCGCCAGATGCGGGCCATGTCGCCCAGGGTGATGTCCCAGCCGTACTCCTCGGCGCCCTTGGCGATCTCGTCGAAGCCCTGCGAGTAGGAGACCAGCTTCGCTGCGTACAGCGCCTTCTGCAGGTCGTCGATGAACTGGGCGCGATCGGCGATCTCGGGGGCCTCCGCCTGCGCGGGCAGCACGGCCTGGCCGGCCTCGCGCTGCGGCACCGAACCGGAGACGGAGCGGGCGAAGGTGGCCTCGGCGATGCCGGTGACCGGGACGCCGAGGTCCAGGGCGGTCTGCACGGTCCAGGCGCCGGTGCCCTTCTGGGCGGCGCGGTCCAGGATCACGTCCACGAAGGGCTTGCCGGTGTCGGCGTCGGTGTGGGCCAGCACCTCGGCGGTGATCTCGATCAGGAAGGACTCCAGGTCCCCCTTGTTCCACTCGGCGAAGACCTCGCCGATCTGCGAGGCGCTCATGCCCAGGGCCTTGGACATCATGTCGTAGGCCTCGGAGATCACCTGCATGTCGGCGTACTCGATGCCGTTGTGCACCATCTTTACGAAGTGGCCGGCGCCGTCCGCACCGACATGGGTGCAGCAGGGCTCGCCGTCCACGTGCGCGGAGATCTTCTCGAACATCGGGCCCAGGCGGTCGTAGGACTCCTTGGTGCCGCCAGGCATGATCGAGGGCCCGTTCAGGGCGCCCTCCTCACCCCCGGAGACGCCCGAGCCCACGAAGTGCAGGCCCTTCTCGCGCAGGGCGGCCTCGCGGCGGCGGGTGTCGGTGAACAGGGCGTTGCCGGCATCGACGATGATGTCGCCCTCGTCCATCAGGGAGGCCAGTTCGTCGATCACGGCGTCGGTGGGCTTGCCGGCCTTGACCATGATGATCGCCACGCGGGGCTTCTGCAGGGATGCCACGAAGTCGGCCATCGACTCCGAGGGGTAGAACTCGCCGTCGGATCCGTGGTCGGCGATGACCTTCTCGGTCTTGCCGACGGAGCGGTTGTGGACGGCGACCTTGAAGCCGTTGCGGGCAAGGTTGCGGGCCAGGTTCGAGCCCATCACGGCCATGCCGGTCACACCGATGTCGGCGACGTCGGCGGGTGAGGGTGCGAAGGATGCCATGGGAACTCCTCGGGTCGGGGGCTGTCGATCCGGGCCGACGCCCGCGGGCGGGGCGCTCGGAGCGCGGATCACCGCTGCCCATTCTAGAGAGGAGGGGCGATTCCGCGCGGGGTCGAGGGCAAGGACCGGCAACCCCGCACCGTCGGGCATGCGTGGAGGGGAGAAAGGGTCGACTTCAGGCATCCTCCTGATCGACCCTCGGTGGTGCCGGGCACCGACGAAGGGCCACTACCGTGATGGCGATCAGTCCACCGGGCCCGGCTCGCGCCTGGCCGCTGTCCTCCAGGAGATTCGTCGCGATGACTTCCCATGTGCCGTCGCCCTCCCCCGCGCCTCAGCCGCAGGCCTGGCCCGCGCAGACCGACCCCGCAGTCCAGCCCGACTCCCATGCCGACGCCTCGCACCCGCAGGCGACTGCGCACCCCGCACCGGCGGGGCAGGGCCCGGCCGGTGTCGTGCCTCCACCCGGAACGGATCTGGCCTCCGATCTGGGTGCCGCTCTGCGGTTCGCCGGCAACGCCCTGCTCCGCAACATCCCGGGCCTGATCGCCTCGGTGCTGCTGTTCTTCGCGATCCCGGCCTCCGCCCGCGGTGCCTCCCCCGTCGAGGCGATCAAGCAGAGCGTGGCGCTGGTGCGCGCGAACCTGGGCACGACGATCGTGGCGTGGCTGGTCCTGAGCGTGGCGGGCTCGGCGGCCGGCATGTTCGTGCTGCCGATCATCGTGACGATCCCGTTCTACGTGCTGTTCCAGCTGGGCATGTTCGAGCGCCTGCACGGCCGCGAGCTGCCGGATCCCGCCCGGGCCTGAACCCCCTCGCCCCGCATCCCGACATCGGGCTCGTACCGCGGCGTAGCCTGGCACGATGACCGACGGCCCCCTGATCGTCCAGAGCGACAAGTCCCTGCTGCTGGAGGTCGCCCATGAGCGGGCGGCCCAGGCGCGGGCCGCGATCGCGCCCTTCGCCGAGCTGGAGCGTGCGCCCGAGCACGTGCACACCTACCGCATCACCGACCTGGGGCTGTGGAACGCCCGGGCCGCCGGGTACGACGCGGAGTCGGTGGTGGCGGCGCTGGTGGAGAACTCCCGCTACACCGTCCCCCACTCGCTGCTGATCGACGTGGCGGACACGATGGACCGCTACGGGCGCCTGCAGCTGCTCGCGGACCCGCAGCACTCCCTGGTGCTGCACGCCCTGGACCGCACCGTGCTCGAGGAGGTGCTGCGCTCCAAGCGGGTGCAGGGCATGCTCGGCGAGAGGCTGGATCCCGACCGGGTGGCGGTGCACCCGTCCCAGCGCGGTGCGCTGAAGCAGGCGCTGCTGAAGCTGGGCTGGCCGGCGGAGGACCTGGCCGGGTACGTCGACGGCGAGGCGCACCCGATCGCCCTGCGCTATGAGGACTGGGAGCTGCGCCCCTACCAGCTCGAGGCGATCGACGGGTTCCGCCACGGCGGCAGCGGCGTGGTGGTGCTGCCCTGCGGCGCCGGCAAGACCCTGGTGGGAGCCGGGGCGATGGCCGCCATGGAGCGCACCACCCTGATCCTGGTGACCTCCACGGTCTCGGCACGGCAGTGGCGCGATGAGCTGCTGCGCCGCACCAGCCTGACCGAGGAGGAGATCGGCGAGTACTCCGGAGCCACCAAGGAGATCCGGCCGATCACCATCGCCACCTACCAGGTGCTCACCACCAAGCGGAAGGGCCTCCACCCCCACCTGGAGCTGATGAGCGCCAGGGACTGGGGCCTGATCGTGTACGACGAGGTGCACCTGCTGCCCGCACCCGTGTTCCGGATGACCGCGGATCTGCAGGCCCGCAGGCGCCTGGGCCTGACCGCGACCCTGGTGCGGGAGGACGGCCGCGAGGGTGAGGTGTTCTCCCTGATCGGTCCGAAGCGGTACGACGCCCCGTGGAAGGACATCGAGGCGCAGGGGTACATCGCACCGGCGGACTGCACCGAGGTGCGGGTGGCGATGCCGGCCTCGGACCGGATGGCCTACGCCATGGCCGAGCCGGAGGACCGGGCCCGGCTGGGTGCGGCGCACCCGGCGAAGCTCCCGGTGGTGGAGGCGATCGCCCGGCGCCACCAGGGCGAGCCGCTGCTGGTGATCGGCCAGTACCTCGACCAGCTGGAGGAGATCGCCGAGCGACTGGACGCTGATCTGATCACCGGGCGGACCCCGGTCAAGCGGCGACAGGAGCTGTTCGACGCGTTCCGCGCCGGTCGGATCGACCGCCTGGTGGTCTCCAAAGTCGCGAACTTCTCGATCGACCTGCCGGAGGCATCCGTGGCGGTGCAGGTCAGCGGAGCGTTCGGCTCCCGTCAGGAGGAGGCGCAGCGGCTGGGCCGCCTGCTGCGCCCGAAGGCCGACGGCCGCTCCGCCCACTTCTACACGGTGGTGGTGCGCGACACCCAGGACCAGGATTTCGCCGCGAACCGGCAGCGCTTCCTGGCCGAGCAGGGCTACGCCTACCGCATCGTGGATGCGGAGGACCTCGCGGAGGCAGACGGGCCCTGAGGCCGCGACGCATCACCTCGCCCGACAGGTGAAGGAGCGCGGCTGTTCGATGGCGGCCGAGCCGGGCCCGGTGACTACAGTGGTGCCAGCACGCACCGCTTCGGCCGCGTGGCCGCCCGTTCTTCCCCGAGGAGCACCGCATGAGCACCGGATCCGACCCCCGCGGACGTGACCACCTGGACCGTCCGGTCACGCGCGGCCCCGAGAGCGACCGCGGCACGTACCCCGATGACCGCCCCCGGGACCTCGACCGCCGGGACGAGCCCCGTCGCAGCGAGGACCGGCCTCGCGACGAGCGCCAGGACGCCGACCGTCGTGATCTCGATCGTCGTGATCTCGATCGTCGCGACGCGGACCGCGATCTCGACCGCGATCATCGCGAGGCGCCCACCACCCGCGACCCGCACGATCCTGCTCTCGACGCGGAGCCGCGCAGCGGCGGCAAGACCGCGGCGGTGTGGCTCTCCCTGATCCTGGGCGCGATCGTGCTGATCCTGCTGCTGATCTTCGTGATCCAGAACAACGTCACCGCCACCTTCCAGTACTTCAACGCGGAGTTCGACCTGCCGCTGGGCGTGGCGATGCTGCTGGCTGCGATCGCCGGTGCGCTGGTGATGGCGCTGGTGGGATCGGTGAGGATGATCCAGATGGGCCTGACCATCCGCAAGCTGCGGCGCCAGCAGGAGAGGATCCAGCGCGCCGTGCGCTGATCCCGCGACCCCGGCCCTGGGCCGCTCCCCCGGCACCGCGTACAGTGAACGTCCAGCTGACTCCCAACTGATCGGAGGACGGTGGACCCATGACCACTGAGCACCAGGAGTACGAGGCCCGCCTCCTCGTCGTCGACGACGAGCCGAACATCCGTGACCTGCTGGCCACGTCGCTGCGCTTCGCGGGCTTCGAGGTGTTCACCGCCGCCACCGGCAACGAGGCGATCCAGGCCGCCACCGGGCACCAGCCGGATCTGGTGGTGCTGGACGTGATGCTGCCGGACATGGACGGCTTCACCGTGACCCGGCGCCTGCGCGACCGCGGCGAGCAGTACCCGATCCTGTTCCTCACCGCCCGTGACGAGACCAAGGACAAGGTTGCCGGCCTGACCGTCGGCGGCGATGACTACGTCACCAAGCCGTTCAGCCTGGAGGAGGTCGTGGCCCGCATCCGCGCGGTGCTGCGACGCACCCACGGCGGAGCGGATCCGGCGGTGGAGAGCGCTCTGGTGGTCGGGGACCTGCGGCTGGACGAGGACTCCCACGAGGTGCACCGGGGCGATGTGGTGATCGACCTGTCCCCCACCGAGTTCAAGCTGCTGCGCTACCTGATGCTGAACTCCGGGAGGGTGGTCTCCAAGACCCAGATCCTGGACCACGTGTGGGATTACGACTGGTCGGGCGAGGTGGGGATCGTCGAGTCCTACATCTCCTACCTGCGCCGCAAGATCGACGTGGTGGGTGAGCCGATGATCCACACCAAGCGCGGCATCGGGTACGTGCTGCGTGCCGCCGAAGGCTGAGGTGTGGCGCTGCCCGCCCTGCGCCCCGAGCGTCCGGTCTCGCTGTGGACGCGGATCGTCGCGCTGATCTCCCTGCTGCTGGTGACCGGAACGGCGATCACCGGCAGTCTTTCGCTGTTCCTGCTGAACCGCACCCTGATCCAGTCGGTCGACAACGACCTGCGCGCCGGTATGAGCGAGATGCTCGCCCTGGCCCAGCTGGAGCTGGCCGGGGATGATGACGCCGTCCAGAGCGCCGGGTACACGCCCGTGGAGTACGCGGTGGAGATCCGCGACCACAACGGCCGCTCCATCGAGAACGTGATCGTCCACCACGGCGACGGCGACGTGACGATCGACTTCCCCGATCTGACCGAGGAGGAGATCGTGCTCCGCGGCGGTCGTCCCTTCACGGTGGTCGACTCCGACGAGAACCGGTGGCGCGTGGCGGTGGTGCTCAGCACCGGCCCGGACATGGGCAGCATGTACGTGGCGCTTCCCCTGACGAGCGTGGACCGCACCATGCACGAGATGGCGCTGATCATCGTCCTGGTGGGCACCCTGGTGGTGCTGGTGGGCATGGGCCTGGGCGGGTACATGACCCACCGCTCCCTGGAGCCGCTGCAGGACGTCGAGGCCACCGCCTCGCAGATCGCGGCGGGCAACCTCTCGCGGCGCGTCCCGGTCAGCGACACCAGCCTCGAGGTGCACGCACTGGCACTGTCGGTCAACGAGATGCTGGTGCACATCGAGCAGTCCTTCGCCGCCCGCTCCGAGTCGGAGGAGCGGGCAACCCGCTCCGAGGCGAAGATGCGCCGCTTCGTGGGCGATGCCTCCCATGAGCTGCGCACCCCACTGGCCGCCATCCGCGGTTTCGGCGAGCTGTACCGGATGGGTGCCCTGCGCACCGACGAGGACGTCGCCCAGGCCATGCGCCGCATCGAGGACGAGGCCCGCCGCATGGGCTCCCTGGTGGAGAGCCTGCTGCGTCTGGCCAGGCTCGACGAGAAGCCAGATCTGGACGTGGCCCCGGTGGATCTGGCCGATGCCCTGTTCGACGCCGCTCAGGACCTGCGGGCATTGGATCCCCGGCGCCGTGTCATGGTGACCTCCCTGTCGGGGACGCCGATGACGATGCATCCCCACGTGCCCATCGGGGTGCTGGGGCACGAGAGCTCCCTGCGTCAGGTGATCCTGAACCTGGTGGGCAACGCGAACCGGCACACCCCCAAGGGCTCCCCGGTGGAGCTGGCGGTGGGGCCGACGGAGCACGGCACCACGCTGATCGAGGTGCGCGATCACGGTCCCGGCATCTCCGAGGAGCAGCGGGAGAAGGTGTTCGAGCGCTTCTACCGCACGGACGAGTCGCGGTCCCGCTCGGCCACGCAGGGCGGCGGCGCGGGCCTGGGCCTGTCGATCGCCGCGACCATCGTCGAGCAGCATCAGGGGCGGATCGGGGTGCGGGAGACGCCCGGCGGAGGCAGCACGTTCTGGGTCGAGCTGCCCAGCGCTCAGGTGGACTCCGAGCACCATGCGCAGCCGGACCAGGTGCGCGCATTCACCCTGCCCACCAGCCCCAGCGTTCCGTCCCCGAACACCTGAGCGCCCGCTCCAGGCGAGATACCGGTCGAGCTGGCGCGATGCCCTGACAGCCGGGCGCGATGCCCCTGACAGACCGGTGCGAGGAACCCGTCAGTCCGCAGCGACGCCCGCAACCACGTCCATCGCCTGCCCGACGAACCCGGTCTCTCCGCTTGCTCGCGCGGCCGCGTCGGCCCGGCGCAGGAACTCCTCAGCGGCGACCCGACCGGTCTCGTCCCGGGCCTCGATGCGCGGCGCTGCGGCGGGGTCGTCGCGGGTGAGGCGGTAGGCACCGGGCTCGTCGGGCAGCGGGTCCACATGGCCCACCAGACCCACGATCAGGTCCCGCGGTGCCGGATCGAGTCCCAGCTGGGCGGCGTGCTCGGCGGTGCGCCGGGCCCGGGCGGCCGGGCGGTCCACCAGGGGGATGCGCAGCCCGGAGGCGATGAGGATGCGGGTGAGCTCGCGGCCGTCGACGAACACCGCCCCGGCCCGTTCCAGGTCGCGGTGAGCGGAGGCGGGCCAGTCGTAGTGGTCCAGGTCGAAGGCACGCGGGTGCAGGCCCGCCCGGTCGGCCGCCCGGTGCAGCTCCTTCAGTGAGGTGTCGGAGATGAGGTGGCCCCACAGGGTGCTGTGCCTGCCCCACAGCGGGGTGTCGGCGTAGACCGTCATGTGCGGCTCCCGGGGGTCGAATGTGCGGATCCGGCGATCGAAGGGCCCACGCTTGCAGCATCCGCGCTGCCCGGGTCGGACCCGCGGGGGGAGGTGGATCCGGCCAGGCGTCGCAGCACGAACTCCAGGGGGCCGCGCCTGCCCGCGCGTCGCAGCCCGGAGGCGAGCACGATCATCACCAGCCAGCCGGCCAGCACGATCACCGCTGACCAGGCCGAGCCGATGCGTGCTCCGAGGTCCAGCGTGTAGGGCGGGTACAGGGCCAGGAAGATGACGGACTGCAGGACGTACGCGGTCAGGGCCGTCGCTCCGAGCGCTTCCACGCCGTGCACAGCGACGGCGACCGGTTTGCGACGGGACGGCTCGGGGTTGCTCTCGCCGGCGTGGCCACGCACGGCATCGGCGGGGCCGCGTACAGCATCGGCGTGGCCACGCACGGCATCGGCGGGGCCGGGCACAGCATCGGCGGGGCCGCGCACGGCATCGGCGACGAGGGCGGCTCCTGTGGCCGCACCGAGCGCGCCGGCCACCCCGGTGAGCTGGTGCAGCACACCGAGGATGCCGAGGCCCACCTCCGAGGCGAACCACGCGTGGTGGGGGTCTGCCACCAGCACCGCGGTCAGGGGCACTGCGCCGGCCAGCCCCACGGCGATGCCCCCTGCGGTGATGGGCCGCAGCAGGTCCCGGTTGGGCGTGACCTGTTCGAGCAGGTGGATCCGAGCGGCGATGGCGCCGATGGCCATCGGCCCCAGCAGGCCGAGGTCCATCACCAGCGCGGTGCCGACGCCATAGAGCATGTCCCGGGCCCGGATCTCGAGGCCCTCGAGGTACGTGGCCGCACTCGCATCGGGGTATCCGTCGGCCGGGATCAGGCCGTAGGTGGCATCGGCCCAGCCCCAGGGGGCCAGCAGCGGCACCGTGAGGAGCATGGCCAACGGCAGCAGCCAGCGGCTGCGACGGCTGACCAGCACGGCGCACAGCATCCCGATGATCGCGTAGGAGGCGAGGATGTCCCCGCTGAACAGCAGGATCCCGTGGGCGAGGCCCAGGGCCAGCAGCACCAGGTGGCGGCGCAGCATCCGGCCCAGGAAGGTGCGGGAGCGCTCCCCACGCGCCAGTGAGCGGCGGTGGAGCACTCCGATGCCGTACCCGAACAGCAGGGCGAACAGGGGGAACCCGCGGTTGTCGACGGTGAGCGCGGCGATCACGTTGACGATGCGGTCGGCGACGGTGGCGTCGGCCTGCTTGAGCAGCACCGTCCACTGCGTCCCGTGGAGCCAGCCGACGGTGTTGGCCATGGCGATGCCCAGCAGGGCCAGGCCACGCGCCAGGTCCGGGCCGCCTGCGCGCTGAGTGAGCGGCACGGAGGCCGCAGGACCGGTCGGACCCCGCGCGGCCGAGGGCCTGGGTGCGGGTTGCCCCGTGGCGGCCCCGCGCATCGACGACGAGGTCACCCGGCCGCGCCGTCCCCGTGCGGCCGGGCGCCCGGAGGCGGGGCCGACAGCGGGGATGGTCATGGCCGTCATCGTCCCACAGGGTCACTGCTGGGCCAGCGAGGCGGGGATGCGAGTGCACGCAGGCGAGGGCGTGCTCGAGTGGAGGCGAACGGTTGCTTCACGGCGTTGACGCGGCTGTTCGGCTCCATTCGCGGTACGCCATCCGACCATGGGGCGGACTCGCGCGGGGTGGATCCGGTCAGGCGTGACGGATCCAGCTGCGTCGCCGCCACAGGAGCACCAGCACCGCGCTGCCGAGGGCCAGGGCCACGGTGATCAGCTGAGCTGTGCTGCTGGTCTGCGCGAAGGAGGTCATGTCCCCTCCGGACGGACTGTTCTCGAAGGGGAGCCGGACCAGCCACCACGCCCCGATCAACAGCATGCACTCCATGATGGAGACCCCGACGAAGAGGGCGATCGCGCGTGCCCCTGAAGGACCGCGCCCGGGGCGGTTCGCCTCGCCACCCAGAAGGGCATGGACCCACATGATCGCCGCAACCCACAGGCCGATGTCCACCAGATGATCCTGGAGGGTGAGAGCTGCGGGTCCGGGCGAAGAGGCGAAGCTGCTCCAGTGAAGGTCGTCAGGCCCGTAATCGCGAGCCAGGATGCTCCACGCGGCACCGGCCATGAGCAGCACCTGACACCACAGCACCATGAGGAATCGTGTCCGTACCGCATCGGCGCGGGAGATGCCGAGGGAGGCGCGCAGCAGGCGCTCGTCGTCGTGGCGCCGGCCCACGAGGTCGCAGGGCGCCCGTGCGGCCAGCAGGATCAGGACGAAGCCCACGTGGATCTCGGCGAACCAGCTCAGCTGGATGACGACCACGGCGAGGATCCCGTAGAGGCCCAGGAGGTCGTAGTGGTGCTTGTGCTCGAGGGCGAAGGCACGGCGCAGTGGTCCGGCGGGGCGTTCGCGGCGGGCGGCGGGGGTGATGGCGGTGTCGAGGGGGTTCATCGGGCTGCCTCCCGGAGGGTGAAGGTGAGGACGTCCTGGATGGTGGCCCTGCGCAGGCCGGCGTTGCCGGGCAGGAACACGGCGTCCTCCGTGGCGACGAGCGCATCGAGCACGTCGCCCGTGCGCCGGTGCCCTCGGAGGAGGCGCATCGGCGGCAGGGGGTCGATGGGGATGGTGGCCACGAGGTGCTGATCGGCGAGGTCGAGCAAGGGCCCCTCCAGTAGCACCTTCCCCTCGTGCAGCAGCACCACGTGGTCCACGAACCGTTCGAGGCTGCCCAGCTCGTGGGTGGACAGCAGGATGGCGCGATCCTCACCCTCGGCCTGGTGTCTGCGCAGTTCGTCCAGAACGTCCTCCCGGGCGAGGGGATCCAACCGGGCGAAGGGCTCATCGAGCAGCAGCAGGGAGGGGGCGGCACCGAGCACGACGGAGAGCACGAGGCGGGTGCGCTGCCCTGCGGAGAGCTTCTTGATCGCCGTGCCTGGATCGATGCCGGCGCGGCGCAGCCGGCGGCCGATACCGGCGGCATCAACCCGGTGCTCCATCTTTCGCAGAATGCGCACCATGTCGTCGGCCGACCAGTGGTCCGGCTGGAAGGGCTGATCGGGAACCACGCCCACCCCGGCAGGCAGGGCGTCCTCCGGTCCCCCGATCGGGTCGCCGAGCACTGTCACGGACCCGGCGCTGGGGCGGATCGCCCCGGACAGGGTGCGCAGCAGCGTGGTCTTGCCGGCGCCGTTGCTGCCCACCAGTGCGGTGACCTGTCCGGACGGCACCGTGAGGTCGATGCCGCGCAGCACGTGGTGGGGCGCCCCGCCGAAGCGGCGCTGGGAGGGCAGGTGCACCGAGAGGTCCTGCACGGCGATGGCGGGGGCGAGGTCGGTGATCATGGGGTCTCCTGGTCCGTTGCACGGGGGTCTTGGCGGGCCGTGGGGCCGGAGGTCGCTTCATGGCCGGGTGTGCCTGTGGGACCGGAAGTGGCTGCGGGGCCAGCGGCGGCGCGGTGGTCCGTCCCGGCGTCGGAGTGGAGGCGCTCGTCGAGCATGGTGTGCAGGTCCTGTGCGTCGATCCCGGTGATCCGGGCAGTGCGGACCGCGTCGTCCAAGGCCTCTCGGATCCTGACCCGGGCTCGGTCCTGCAGGGCACCGGTGGGGTGGTCGCGCACAAACACGCCCCGCCCCTGTTGGGGGACCACCAGACCGTCGCTCACCAGCTCGTTGTAGGCGCGGGTGGTGGTGATGACGCTGACGCGCAAATCCCGGGCCAGTGCACGGATCGACGGCAGAGGCTCACCGGGCTCGAGGTCACCGGCGACGATCGCCTCAGCGATACCGACCCGGATCTGCTCGTAGATCGGTTCGGAGGCGGAGGGGTCGATATGGATGTGCATCCTGCCCCCCGGATCATCGGTGAACCTACTGTCTATGGACAGCATAGACAGTAGGGGGATGCGGGCGTCAAGACCCTGAATCGCGGCAGGCGGGCTCGAGGGGTGCTCAGTTGGCGGAATGGCCCGCCCTCACCGCCAACTGTGCACCCCTCGGCAGGAAAGCTCAGCGGTTCTCGTCGACCGGGGTTCCCTGGTGGTGGCGCAGCAGCCAGCGATCGCCCTCCCGCAGCCAGATCGAGCTGCGCTCCGCACTGCCCTGCGGGCCGGTGGTGCGGTAGCGCAGCAGCACCACGCCGGGGGCGAGCTCATCGGCCACGAAGTCCGAGGACTCCACGCCCTGCAGGGGTGCGAGGGCGGCGAGGATGTCGTCGCGGTCGTACGTGCGGCCGCTCACCCCGATCTCCGTGAAGGAGGGGTGCAGCAGCTCGGCGGCGCTGGGCGGGTCCGAGCGCACCATGTCGGTGAGCAGGGCCTGCTCGCGGGTGGTGACCTGCTCGAAGGCGGTGGCGTCGGGATCCACCGCGGTGATGGAGGCGGGGCCCGGGCCACCGGAGATGTCCTCGAAGAGGCTGAAGAGGTCATTGTCGTCGGCCGGAGCCACCGGGGTGGGGCGAGCCCTGCGCGCGGAACCGGCAGAGCCATCGCGACCGGAACGCTCAGGTGATGCGGAGGCCTCGGGAGCGACAGCTGGGCGTGCGGAACCGGCAGGGCTTTCCGGGGCCGCGGATCCCGCAGCGGTGGCCGACGGCGGTGCTCCGCGGTAGCCGGGCCCGATCTGCGGGTCCTGGTTCCTCGAGTAGGCGGTGGCGGCGGCGTTGGCGCGCTTGTCGGCGGCCTCGTTCATGGCGTGGCCGGAATGGCCCTTGACCCATTCGAACTCGACGCTGCGGCCGGCGAGCGCACGGTCGATCGCCTGCAGCAGCTCGACGTTCATCACTGGCTTGCCGTCCTTCTTGCGCCACCCCTTGCGCTTCCAGCCCGGCATCCACTTCGTGACCGAGTTGATGACGTACTGGCTGTCGCACAGGATCACCAGGTGCTGATCGGCGTCCTCCGCGGTGGACTCCAGCAGGTCCAGCACGGCCTTCAGCTCCCCCATGTTGTTGGTGCCATGGGGCCAGCCGCCCGCCCGCCACGTGTCCTCGTCGATGTACCAGGCCCAGCCGGCCGGGCCGGGGTTGCCGAGGGCGGAGCCATCGGCCGCAGCGGTGATCGTCATGGTGGCCATGGTTCCACAGGCAGGCAGCCTCGCTGCGACGCGCAGTCGTCCCGGAGCGCGGGCGCCCCGACGGATCGATCGTGCGGCATCGGATCCGGATCGATCGTGCGGCATCGGATCCGCGTACCATCCTGGGGTGAGCACCTCTTCCCCCCTGACCTGGACCTCGCTGCGCCCGGAGGATGCCGGGGCGCTCGCCGCGCTGGCGAACCGGATCCACATCCATGACGGCGACGAGCAGGTGGCCGACGAGCCCAGCATGCGTGAATGGCTCGCGATGCCGGGGCTGGACCTGGAGGCCGACACCGTCGCCGTGCGTGATGGCGACGAGCTCGTGGCGTACGGCGCCGTGGGCGTCTCCATCAGCACCGACCGTGATGGGCGCGTGCGCACGGGTGTCAGCGGCGGGGTCGCCCCCGAGCATCGCCGGGGCGGCATCGGCACCCGGATCCTGGAGCTCACAGAACGGCGGGGCGCCCAGCTCGCAACCGAGCGCCATCCCGGTCGCCCTGCGCACTTCCGCGCCTTCGGGGGCATCGATGCCCCGGCCGGCCAGGACCCGTACAGCCCAGGGGGCCGACGGGACGCCCGTGCCCTCCTGGAGCGGCGCGGGTACCGACGGGCCCGCTCGTGGTCCGAGATGGCCTTCGACCTCACCGGGACCCCGCTGCCCGAGGTCGAGGTCGACGGGGTCGAGATCATCGCACCGGGCCCGCAGCACCGGGAGCCGACGCGACTGGCGCATGTCGCGGCCTTCGCCGACCACTGGGGCTCCACCGCCCCGTCGTCCGAGCAGTGGGCGGTCTGGTGGAGTGCCCACACGGCGCGGACGGCGCAGTCCGTGGTGGCGGTGGATCCGGAAGGCACCGTGCTGGGGTACGTGGTGGCCTCGGAGCACAAGCCCTCGGTGCTGCACCTGGTCCTGGTGGGGACCCGGCCGGAGGCGCGCGGGCGGGGCATCGCCCGCGCGGTGATCGCCCGTTCCCTGCGGGCCGCTGCCGATGCCGGCTACCAGCGGGCCGAACTGGAGGTGGACTCCGAGTCGCTCACCGGGGCGGGCCGGCTCTACGAGTCGCTCGGCTTCACGGTGCACCAGGTCTCGGCGACCTACGAGAAGCCGATCACCCCGCCCGAGTGAACCGCGCGCCTCACACCAGGCGCGCCACCGTCATCCCGGCCGCGGTGGGCGGAGATCCCATCGCCACCATCGCGCTCGGCAGGTCCGCCATCCCGATCACCCGGCCCACGGTGCGGCTCAGGTCCAGGGTGCCGCGAGCGATCTCAGCGAGCATCTCGGCGTACTCGGCGGCGGCCAGCCCGTGGCTGCCGCGGATCTGCAGCTCCTGCGCGATCACCCGGCCCATGGGCAGCGACGGCTCGGCATCCTCCCCCAGCAGCAGCCCCACCTGCACATGGCGGCCCCGAGGACGCAGCGACTCGATCCCGGCCCGAGAGGTCGCCGCCGATCCCAGGGCGTCGATCGCCACCTGCACGCCGCCGTCCGTGAGATCCCGGATCCGTTCGGCGACATCGTGCACGGCCGATCACCCGATGCGTGATGCGTGATGCCCTTCTATGCTGGTGCTCATGCGAACCACTCTCGACCTCGACGACCGCCTGCTGGCGGCGGCCCGTGCCCGCGCTCGACGCGACGGCACGTCTCTCGGTGCAGCGGTCTCCAAGCTCGGGCTCTCCGGGCTGGATGCGGAACGTCGTGAGGCTCCCGCCCCGGTGATGGCCGGCATTGTCATGCTCCCTGTCGACCCCCAGCACACGATCACCACCGCCGATGTCGACGACGCCCTCGATGATGACTGAGGCGCTCGATCTCCCGGACGTGAATGTCCTCGTCGCGCTGGTTCACCCTGGGCACACGCATCATGAGCAGGCAGTGGAGTGGCTCCGGGGGACCACGGGGTTCGCCACCACCCCGATCACCGAATCCGGACTTCTGCGACTGGCGATGAACCCACGGATCACGGGCACCCAGCTCACCGGCTCCGTGGCACTCCGTTCATTGTCGAGCATCCGGAGACATCCCGATTGGCAGTTCCTCCGCGACGACTCGTCCCTGCTCGAACCGAATGTGGATCTCGTAGGACTCGTGGGGCACCGCCAGGTCACCGATGTGCACCTGGTCAATCTGGCGGCGCGCCACGGCGCCGTCCTGGTGACCTTCGACCGGGGGATCGGCGTCACTCTCTCGGCCCGCGACCAGCGGCACCTCCGAGTGCTCTGAGCCGCGCACGGGGTTCAGGCGCGGCGGTACACGGAGACGTGGCTGCGCGACTCGGCGGTGAACTCGGCGCGGTCGAACCCGGCGTACCGGTGCTCGAGCTCGAACCCGGCCAGCTGCGCCATCAGGTCCAGTTCAGCAGGCCACACGTAGCGATGCGGGGTGCGGGCGAGCTGGGCCTCGCGACTGCCGTCCACCTGCGGATCGAAGCGGACATGGTGGGAGACGACGAGCTGGGCGAGGGTGTCGTAGGTGTCGACCAGCAGGTACCCGGATTCGGAGACCTCCACGGTGCCGCCGTGGCCGGGGGCCAGCGAACGCAGCTGGGGCACCCACAGCTCGACCACGAAACGCCCGCCAGGGGCGAGGTGCCGGGCGGCGTTGCGGAAGCACTCCACCTGCTGCTCCTGGGTGAGCAGGTTGGAGATGGTATTGAACACCAGGTAGGCGAGAGTGAATCCCTCCCCCGCCGTCGCGGTGGTCATGTCACCCTGGACGACGGGGATGGTGGCGGCGTCGACCTTCTCCCGCAGCCGGTCGATCATGGCCTTGGACAGCTCGATGCCTGCCACCTCGACGCCTGCCTCCCGCAGCGGGATCGCGACCCGCCCGGTGCCGATCGCGAGCTCGAGGGCGCGCCCGCCGGCGGCGAGCTCGGACAGCAGTGCCACCGTCGGCTCCAGCACCTCGGCGGCGAACATGCCCTCACCGGGAGTGTCGTAGGTCGCGGCGGCATGTTCGTCCCAGAGGCGCGATTGATCGATCATGCCTCCATCCTGGCCTCGGCGGCTCGATCGGTCACGGGTTTTTGCGGGCAGCCGACGTGCGCGACCGGAACCGCACGGCGGCGGGAACGGGGCCGGCCCCGTCGGAGACCGGCTCCCCACGCCGGACCCGGGCTCGCGCTCGGTCAGTCCTCCTCGTAGACGGCGCGGTTCTCCTGGACCGCCCGCAGGCGGGCCAGGTCCAGCTTGCGGCCGCGTTCGAAGTCCACGATGCCGTTCTTCTCCTGGAACACGTCGGTCATCTGCGTGTAGCAGTAGCCGAACATCAGCGGATCCTCGAGCAGCACCCGGGTGAGGCCCTCGAAGCGCTCATACAGCTCCTCCTCCGAGCGCACCCGCTCCCCGTAGCCCCAGGATGCGGCCTGATCGTTGCCGGTGCGGTCACCGGCGGCGGCCTCGGCGGCACGCCGGGCCTCCTCCTCGTTCCACCAGATGCCTCCGTACTCGGAGACGAAGTAGGGCTGGCCGGCGTAGGCAAGGGAGAAGGCTCCATCGGCGAACGGCATGTCGTCGGGGGCCAGTTCGCGCCGGTTGACGAAGGGGGTGCCGTCGGCCAGACCTGCCTGCTCGGCACGGAACGCCTCGACGTCCTGCTCGTAGGAGTGGGAGTCGTAGACGTCGGCCCCACGCACCCGGTGCGAGTAGCCGGAGGCGTCCAGCACCGGACGGGAGGGATCAGCCAGCTTGGTGGCGTCGTACATCGCCTGGGTGACGTCGTCGAGCTGGGTGAGGCGATCGTGCAGCACCTGGTGGGTCTCGTTCAGGGGGCACCAGCCGATGATCGAGGGATGGTTGATGTCGCGGGCCACGGCCTGCACCCATTCGGCCACGAAGGATGCGGTGGGCTGCTGGTTGTCACCCATCGGGCCCTTGCCCGAGGCGCCCCAGTCGCCGAACTCGCCCCAGGTGAGGTAGCCGTGCAGGTCCGCCCAGAACAGCATCCGCTGCTCGAACACCTTCTGGTGCAGGCGGGCGCCGTTGAACCCTGCCTCGTAGGCCAGGCGGATGTCGGTGGTCATCGCCTCGTCGGAGGGGGAGGTCATAAAGGTGTCCTCCCAGTACCCCTGGTCCAGCACCAGGCGCTGGAACACCTTTAGGCCGTTGATGCGGAACTCGTGGCCGTTCAGGGACGTCGAGCGCAGGCCCGCGTAGGACCGCGCCTCGTCCAGCACGGCACCCTCGGCATCCAGCAGCCGCACCGCCAGGGCGTACAGCTCGGGCTCCCCCGGGCCCCACACCCGCACGTGCTCGGCGGGGATCACCAGCTCGAGGTGCGGAGCAAGGTCGAGATCGGCACGCCCCTCGGCGCGGACCACCTCCTGGCCACCGGGCACGCTCACGACCACCTCGAGGCGGGTGCCGGGTGTGGAGCGGGACAGCGACGCGTCGATGGAGAAGGAACCGGAGGCGAGCGAGGGGATGATGCGCAGGGAGCGGATCTCGTCGGCCGGGACGCCCTCGAGCCACACCGTCTGCCAGATGCCGGTGGTGCGGTGGTAGCTGGCGTGGGTGGCGTGGAACCAGGTGGACTGCTTGCCGCGGGCCTGGGCCACGTCGTGCGGGTCGCGGGCCCGCACCACGATGGTCAGCTCGGAGCCTGCGCCCACACCCTCCAGGGTGGAGAGGTCGGCGCTGAAGGGGGTGAAGCCGCCGCGGTGGCGGGCCACCTCGGTGCCGTTGACCCACACGGTGGCCTCGTGGTCCACGGCCTCGAAGCGCAGGATCGGGCGCAGGCCCTCCCAGTCGGCCGGGACGGTGACGGTGCGGCGGTACCACACGGCCTCCAGGAAGTCCCTGTTCCCGATGCCGGAGGCCGTGGTCTCCGGAGCGAAGGGCACCAGGATCCGGGAGTCCAGCTCGCGGTCCAGCAGGCCCCGCTCACGGCCGGAGTCGCCCTGGTCGATCTCGAACTGCCAGCTGCCGTTGAGGCTCAGCCAGGTGGGGCGGTGGAACTGGGGGCGCGGATGCTCGGGTCGGGGCAGTTCGCCGGCCGCGTCGCCGGGGCTGGCGGCCGACGGCGGCCCGTCGAGGTGCCCGGCCAGCTCCTCGGCGCGAGCGAACAGTGCGGAGAGCTTCTCAGGCAGGGCGGCCGGATCGGGTGCGGTGTCGGTGGCGCTCACAAGGACTCCTCGGGGTCGGCGCTGATCGGGGATGTGTCCAGTCAAGCGCAGTTGACGCCCCACCTCGAGACCATCTGCCATGTCCTGAGCCAGTGATGGGGAATTCCTGGTTGGGAATCCCACCGTTCGTCCCAGCCCCAAGCAGGGCGGTGGCCAGTGCGGGCCTGGATGGCGGGCGGTGATCGCGTTCGATCGCTGAGCACGCGTCTGGGTCACATTCCAGGGCCCGGATCACGCTCGTACGGCCTCGAGGGCGTACGGTGGGCGGTGACGGTCGCCGTCGAATCTCGCCGCGACGACCTGCCGCGGAGACCCATCCCGATCCCTGTGATCGGTGACGTGCCCGAAGGACGGGCCCTGTCTCCGCCGGCCGCGCAGCATCCCGCACACCGGGACCTCCGGTGACTGCGACGCACGCGCCCCGGCGAACCCACTGTTGATGAACGGATCCCTCTGTGCCTTCCTCTGATTTCGCGCGCCTCGGCGTGCCCTCCGTGCTGAGCGACGCGCTCGCGCCCCTCGGCATCACCTCCCCCACCCCTATCCAGGCAGCCACCCTGCCTGACTCCCTCGCCGGCCGGGACGTGCTGGGCCGCGGCCGCACCGGCTCCGGCAAGACCTACGCCTTCCTGCTGCCCCTGGTGGCGCGCCTGCAGGAGAGCCCCCGCAAGCGCAGCCCGCGCAAGCCGCGCTCCCTGGTGCTGGCCCCCACCCGCGAGCTGGCCGCCCAGATCGCCGAGTCCCTCGCCCCGTTGGCGAAGGCCACCGGGCTGCGCACCGCCACCGTGTTCGGCGGTGTCGGCCAGAAGCCCCAGGTGGAGGCGCTTGAGCGCGGACTCGACGTGTTGATCGCGTGCCCTGGCCGCCTGCTGGACCTGATGGGCCAGGGCCACGCCGACCTCTCCGCCATCGAGATCACGGTGCTGGACGAGGCCGACCACATGGCCGACATGGGCTTCCTGCCGATGGTGCGCCGCATCATGGACAAGACCCCTTCCAAGGGCCAGCGCATGCTGTTCTCCGCCACCCTGGACGCCGGAGTGGGCACGTTGGTCAAGCAGTACCTGCACTCCCCCGTCACCCATGAGGCCGATCCGGCCACCGCCACGGTCACGAAGATGGAGCACCACGTGCTCGAGGTGAGCGCGGACGACCGCTTCGATGTGCTGCTGGACCTGGCCTCCGCACCCGGCCGCACCATCCTGTTCACCCGCACCAAGTACGGGGCGAAGAAGCTGACCAAGAAGCTGGTGCAGAGCGGCGTGGACGCCGTGGAGCTGCACGGCAACCTCTCCCAGGGAGCACGCACCCGCAACCTGGAGGCCTTCGGGTCCGGCGGGGCCACCACCCTGGTCTCCACCGACATCGCCGCCCGCGGGATCCACGTGGACGAGGTGGCCCTGGTGGTGCACGCCGATCCGCCCGTGGAGCACAAGGCGTACCTGCACCGCTCGGGCCGCACCGCCCGCGCGGGCGAGGCGGGCACTGTGATCACGGTGCAGACGCCGGACCAGCGCGGTGATGTGAGCTCCCTGATGCGGGCCGCGAAGCTCCGCCCCCAGGTGCACTCCGCAGTGCGCGCCGGCGCCGAGGTGCTGCAGCGCCTCGCGCCCGGGGAGCGCGTACTGGGCGAGGTGCCCGATCGCGCTCCGGTGCAGGAGTCCGGCGAGCGTGGCGGCGCGGTTCGTGGCACCGGTGGCGGTCGACGCTCCGGCGCAGGCCGCGGCAACGGTGGCCGTGGAGGCAACGGTGGCCGTGGAGGCAACGGCGGCAATGCCGGTGGCGGTCAGGGTCGACGTCGCTCCGGCGGCGGTTCGGCTCGTCCCGACGCAGAGGCCGGCGGGTCCGGATCCGGGCGCTCCGGCGGCGGTCGCCCCGGTGGCCGTTCGGGTCGTTCCGGCGCCGGCCGCTCCGGCGGTGCCGGGCGCTCCGATGATGGCCGCTCGGGCTCGGGGCGCTCCGGCGGTACCGCGTACTCGACATCCTCCCCGGGCGCCGGCGGTGGCCTGGCCGCGTTCTCCTCCGGTCGACGCTCGCGCTGATCCGATCATGAGCGCGGACGGGGCGCATCTTGCTGCGACCCGGTAGCGTTCCACCGCGCACACAGTTCGAGAGCGGAGATACCCGTGCAGACCGATCCGAACCCCACCGACCCCGGCGACGCTCCGGTGGCGCAGCCGCGCCGCCCGGACGCCCCCTCGTCGTCGGCCGTCGATCTCACGCGCTTCGCCTGGCTGTCGATCGCCGCGGCCATCGCCACCATCGCCCTGAAGACGGGCGCCTGGGCGATGACCGGCTCGGTGGGCCTGCTCTCCGACGCCGCGGAGTCCACCGTGAACCTGGTGGCCGCGGTAGTGGCGCTGATCGCGCTGAAGGTCGCGGCCCGCCCGGCCACCGAGCGCTTCCTGTACGGTCGCGCCAAGGCCGAGTACTTCTCGGCCGCGGTGGAGGGCGCGATGATCTTCGTGGCCGCCGCGGTCATCCTGGTCACCGCCGTGGAGCGGTTCGTGAACCCGCAGCCTCTGGAGAACGTGGGCTGGGGCCTGGCGATCTCGGTGATTGCCTCGATCATCAACGGTGCGGTGGCCTTCGTGCTGATCAGGGCCGGGCGGCGCCACCGCTCCATCACCCTGCGGGCCGACGGCCGCCACCTGCTGACCGACGTGTGGACCTCGGTGGGAGTGATCGTCGGGGTGGGCCTGGTGGCGCTGACGGGCTGGGAGCGGCTGGACGCCGTGGTGGCCTTCGCGGTGGGCGTGAACATCATCGTCACCGGGATCTCCCTGATGCACGAGTCCGTCTCCGGCCTGCTGGACAAAGCGCTCTCGGACGAGGATCACGAGGTCATCACCGAGATCCTGCGCCGCCGCACCGACGGCACGGTCACCTTCCACGGCCTGCAGACCCGCGAGGCCGGGCAGCAGAAGTTCATGAACGTGCACGTGCTGGTGCCCGACGAGTGGACCGTCAAGCACGGCCACGACTACATCGAGGACCTGGAGCGGGAGCTCATGGGCCGCCTGCCGGAGCTCACGGTGCTCACCCACCTCGAGCCGATCTCCGATCCCACCAGCTACGAGGACATCCCCGCGGCGCACGTGCGGATCCACGACGACGACCACGATCCCACGGTGCCGCCGCAGGGGTGAGCGGCACCGCGGGGTCGAGTCAGGTCAACCGCGAGGTCGAGCCGGTTCAGTCGTCGAGCATGCCCAGCAGTTCGGGGATGCCCAGGGTGATCTGGGGGACGAACACCACCAGTAGCAGGCCGATCGCCAGCGCGATGAAGAACGGCACCATCGCCCGGATCACCGGTTCGATGCGCATCCGCCCCACCTTCGCGCCGACGAACAGCACGTTGCCAACTGGCGGGGTGATCGTGCCCAGGCACAGGTTGAAGGTGACCATCATGCCGAAGTGGATAGGGTCCACCCCCAGCTCCATCGCGATCGGCAGGAAGATGGGAGTGAAGATGAGGATCGCCGGGGTGGGGTCCATGAAGGTGCCCACCAGCAGCAGGATCACCATCATGATCAGCAGGATCATCACCTTGGAGTCCGCCAGGCCCAGCAGCCCGGAGGCGATGGTCTGGGGGATGGTGGCGTAGCTCAGCACCCACGAGAGCACCGAGGAAACCGACACCAGCAGCATCACCACAGCGGTGGTGCGGGCGGAATCGGCCAGCACCTTGGGCAGGCCCTTGATGGTGAGCTGGCGGTACAGGAAGCCAAGGATCAGGCAGTACACCACCGCGATCACGGCCGACTCGGTGGCGGTGAAGATACCGGCCAGCAGACCGCCGATCACGATCACGATCATCAGCACCGCGGGCAGTGCTCGCAGCAGGATCTTCGCGGCCTCACCGAACGGGATGCGCTCGGCAGTGCCGCGCAGCTCGGCGCGTCGGCGGGAGGCGATCAGCACCACTGCCAGACACGCCACCACCCACACGACGCCGGGGCCGTACCCGGCCACGAACAAGGTGGCCACCGAGGTGGAGGACACCATGGAGTACACGATCAGGGTGTTCGAGGGCGGGATGAGCATGCCCGATGGTGCCGAGGCCACGTTGACCGCAGCGGCGAACGCCGGGTCGTAACCCTCCTTGCGCTGGCGCGGGCCCATAGTGGAGCCGATCGCGGCGGCCGAGGCCACGGCCGCACCGGAGACGGAGCCGAACAGGGCGTTGGCCACCACGTTGGTCTGGGCCAGAGAGCCGGGAAGGCGCCCCACCAGGATCTTCGCGGCGTCGATCAGTCTTTCGGCGACGCCGCCGGAGTTCATCAGGTTGCCCGCCAGCACGAAGAATGGGATGGCCAGCAGGGTGAAGGAGTTGGCTCCGGTGAACATGCGCTGGGAGGCGACAAACACGGCAGGCTCGGGGCCCACCACGGAGATCAGAGCCGCCACCGAGGGCAGGCCGATGGCGACCGCGATGGGCGCGCCCATCAGCAGCAGCAGGACGATGCCGACGACGAGGACAGTGCCGGCAAGGAGTGCGGGATCCATGTCAGCGCTCCTTCCGGTTGGTGGGGCGGGTGGTGGGTGAGGACTCGGCAGGAGTGGAGCGCCCCGCCGGCTGCGCCGGGTCGCTGAACTCGGGATCGCTGTCGGTGATGACCGGATCCGTGGAGCTCTCCACGGCGGCAATCGCCGCTTCCTCCGCGCTGTCCTCGATCGCGGCGAGGTCCTTGCCGCGTGCTGCCCGCACCAGGTCCTCGATCGCGACCGCCGCGACCAGCACCCCGGCGATGGGCAGGGCCAAGTACATCTGGCCCACGGTGACCGGCAGGCCCGGGATGGCCTGGCCCCAGGACATGCCCATGCCGCGAATGCCGCCCCACACCAGGGCCAGCACGGCGAAGGCCAGGATGGACAGCTGCACCAGCACGGCAACGGCCCGCCACACCGGACCGGGCAGCTTGCGGGCGAAGAAGTCCACGGCGACGTGGCCGCGCTCGGCGAACACGAAGGTCAGGGCGAACAGTGTCAGCCACACGAAGAGATACTGGGCCACGGTGGTGGACCAGGTGCTGGGGTCGGAGAGCACCTGGCGGGCGAACACCTGCCACAACACCACCAGAACCAGCACGGCGAACAGGACAACGCTGATGTTCTTCAGCACCTCGATGAGGGTGCGACGGAGGGCGCTCATGCGTCCTCACCCGTCTCGGTGGCTACCGCGCGGATCTGCTCGTACAAGGCGACGTCCTCCTCGGTGTCCAGGAAGCCGCGGGCCACTTCCTCGATGCGCTCGCCGAATGCCGCGGCATCCGGTTCGGTGATCTCCACCCCGTTGTCCAGCATGGTCTGGGTGCTGGCGTCGGTCTCTTGGGTCCACAGGCGCACGAACTCCTGCTGCGCGCCCCGGAAGGACTGTGTGAAGGCCTCCTGGTCCGCCTCGCTCATGGTCTCGAGCCGGTCGACGTTGGCGACCACGTAGTCCAGGCCCACCAGGTGGCTGGTGAGCGAGAAGTGCGGGGCGATCTCGTCGTGCCGCTGGGTGACGTAGCTGACCTCGTTGTTCTCCGCCCCGTCGAGCACACCGGCCTGCAGCGCGGTGTACACCTCGCCGTAGGACATCGGGGTGGGAGAGGCGCCCATCGCCCGGATCAGCTCCAAGAACACGTCGGACTCCTGGACGCGGATCTTCATCCCCGCCAGGTCGTCCGGGGTGCGGATGGGGCCGTCCTTGGTGTACATGTGCCGGGCTCCCTGGGTGAATCCACCCAGCACGCGCAGGCGCTTGTCGGGTTCGAGGGAGGCGAACAGCTCACCCACGATCGACTCGTCCTGCAGCACGGTCATCTGGTGCTCGATGCTGTCGAACGCACCGGGCAGGTTCATGGGCCGGAAGCGCAGGGAGAGGTTCTCCACCTGCGGGCTGGAGATCACCGCCATGTCCACGGATCCGTCGGAGACCAGCTGGATGACCTCCTGCTGGGCTCCCAGGGCTTCGTTGGCGTAGATGCGAGCTCCCCACCGGCCGTCGGTGGATTCGGCCAGCAGCTCCCCGAAGCGGGTGAGCGCCACGAAGCTGGGGTGGGTCTCGGTCTGGTTCAGGGAGATCGAGAGGATCTGGTCGACGTCGACGGTGGCTCCTGCCTGGGAGCATCCGGCGAGTGCTGCGGCGCCGAGGCCGATGGCGGGCAGGCCGAACAGCAGCTGACGCCTGCCCGGCCGGGGCACTGTTGGGGCACGATGGCGGGCACACCGCATGCGTGTTACCTCCTTGTAACGGGATGATTCTCATCCCAGCATTCCTGCAGTTCGGGTTTACGAGCGGTCATTGCCACTGATTGCCCGCAGCGCGCTGGGTAGGCTCGGGGTATGACTGCCTCCGATACCAGCTCCGCCACATCCGATCGCTCCGTCCCCCACGTCCCCCTGTCGATCCTGGACCTGGTGCCCATCTCGGAGGGCCAGTCCACCCGGGAGGCGATCGCCGCCTCGATGGAGGGCGCCCAGGCTGCCGACAGGCTCGGCTACGAGCGCTACTGGTTCGCCGAGCACCACAACACCGACGCCCTGGCCTCCAGCGCCACCAGCCTGCTGATCGACCGGGCCGCCTCACTCACGCAGCGGATCCGAGTGGGATCAGGGGGCATCATGCTGCCCAACCACTCGCCCCTGGCGGTGATCGAGCAGTTCGGCACCCTGGTGCAGTTCCACGGGGACCGCATCGACCTGGGTCTGGGCCGCGCGCCGGGCACCGATCAGCTCACCGCACAGCTGCTGGCCCGCACCTCGGCGGAGCCGCATGCCTTCATCGCCGCGGTGGAGCAGATGCGGGACTGGTCTCGCAACGAGCCCACCGGTGGTCTGCCCATCAGCGCGTCGGTGGCCAAGGGCACCGAGGTGCCGATGTGGATCCTGGGCTCCACCGCCAACGGGGCCCGGCTGGCCGCCCAGCTGGGGATGCCGTTCTCGGTGGCCTCCCACTTCGCCCCGTTCCAGTACCTGCATGCGCTGGAGGTGTACCGCGACAACTTCGATGCCGATGCCCCCTCCGCCCAGATCTCCGCACCGCGCACCATGGTGGGGGTGAACCTGGTGGTGGCCGAGTCCGACGAGGAGGCGCAGCGACAGTTCACCACGCTGCAGCAGATGTTCCTGGGCGTGGTCACCGGGCAGCGGCAGAAGATCCAACCGCCGCGCCCGATCGGGGAGGTGGCCCCGGAGCATCTGATCTCCCAGGTGGACCAGACCCTCTCCATCCGGGCCGTGGGCTCGCCCGCCACCGTGGTCGATCAGCTCGAGCAGATCGTGACCGCCACCGGGGCCGACGAGCTGATCCTCACCGCCTACCACTTCGATCCGGCAGACCGACTGCGCGGCCTGGAGCTGCTGGCCGAGGCCTGGGGGCTCACTGCGGTCTGAGACTCCAGCCCTGCAACGGCACCGCCGCCTGAGCTGCCCGTTCATCTGGTGACACGAGCGGGCGTCACCTGCCGCGATGTGGGGATAATGCTCGGGTGCACCCCCTCGTCCTGCAATCCGACTTCGGCCTCGACGACGGTGCGGTCAGCGCCATGTACGGCGTGGCCGTCGCTGTCGACCCGGGTCTTCGCATCCACGACCTCACCCACAACATCCCTCCCTACGACATCTGGGAGGGCTCCTACCGGCTGGCCCAGGTGATCTCCTACTGGCCGGCAGGAACGGTGTTCGTCTCCGTCGTCGATCCCGGCGTGGGCTCGGACCGCCTGAGCGTGGTGGCCCGCACCCGCAGCGGCCACCTCGTGGTCACGCCCGACAACGGCACCCTCACCCATCTGCACAGCATCTTCGGCATCACCGAGCTGCGCCTGATCGACGAGACGGTGAACCGCCGGGCGGGCTCCGAGGAGTCCTACACCTTCCACGGTCGCGACATCTACGCCTACACCGGGGCCCGCCTCGCCTCCGGAGCGATCACCTACGAGCAGGTGGGGCCCGCGGTGCCGCTCGAGGAACTGGTCTCCCTGCCCCTGGTGGAGCCCCGGGCCGATGGCGGCGGTGTCCACGGAACCATCGACACCCTCGATGTGCGGTACGGGTCCCTGTGGACGTCCATCCCCCGGGAGCTGTTCCGCGAGCTCGGCATCGGCCACGGTGGCCGGGTCACGGTGCGGGTGAGCCATCACGACGCCGTGGTGCACGCCGCACAGATGACCTACGCCCGCAGCTTCGCGGACGTGGAGGTGGGAGAGTCGCTGCTGTACGTGAACTCCCTGGACCGGATGGCGGTGGCCATCAATCGTGGTCACTACGCGCGAGCCTTCTCCCTGGGCACCGGCACTTCCTGGAAGGTGAGGCTCGAGCCGGCCCCCTGATCCCGATCCTCTCCCCGCCCCCTCGACCAGCCCCGTCCCCAGCAGAGGTAGCCATGTCCCGCTCCCATTCCCCCGTCGTCCAGGTCGTCGCCATCGGCATCGGCGCCGCCCTGTTCTTCGTCCTCGGCCGCTTCGTGGCCATCCCCACCCCGATCCCCAACACCTCCATTTCCATCCAGTACGCGATCCTCGCGGTGCTGGCCGTGCTCTACGGCCCCTGGGTCGGACTGTTGGTCGGACTGATCGGCCACCTGCTGATCGACGTCACCGGCTACGGCATCTGGTTCAGCTGGGAGCTGGCCTCCGGCGTGTTCGGCCTGGTGGTCGCGCTCCTGTTGCTGCGCCACCGGATCCACGACGGCGAGTTCTCCGCCGCGACCGCCCTGCGCTTCGTGGCGGCGGTGGCGGTGGCCCACGCGGCGGCCTGGCTGCTGATCGCACCGCTGGGCGATGTGCTGATCTACTCCGAGCCCGCCGGGAAGGTGTGGGCCCAGGGCGCAGTGGCATTCGCCGCCAACGCCATCACCACCGCGGTGCTGGGCACCCTGATCCTCGCTGTCTACGCCCGCACCCGCACCAGGACCGGGTCCCTCACGGTCGAGTCGTGACCACCGCCGACCCGGCACTGCCGGTGGATCGGCCCACCGACCCGATCATCGAACTGCGCGGGTACTGCTTCCAGTACCGCGCGCAGTCCGAACCCACCCTGCACCACATCGACCTGGAGATCAGGCGTGGCGAGAAGGTGGCGATCATCGGGGCGTCCGGGTCGGGCAAGTCGACCCTGCTCTCGGTGCTCAACGGTCTGATCCCCCACCATCACCGCGGGACCGCCACCGGCACCGTCCGGGTGTGCGGCAACGATCCGGGCGCCGTGCCGCTGGTGGAGACCTCGCGGCACGTCGGAACCGTCCTGCAGGACACCTCCGGCCAGTTCGTGGGCCTGACGGTGGGCGAGGACATCGCCTTCAGCCTGGAGAACCAGCAGGTCCCCCACGGGCAGATGCCCGACCGGGTGCGGAAGGCCGCATCGATCGTCCAGATCGAGGACCGTCTGGCCGCCTCCCCCCACGAGCTCTCCGGCGGGCAGAAGCAGCGCGTGGCGATGGCCGGGGTGCTGGTGGACGACGTCGAGGTGCTGCTGTTCGACGAGCCCTTGGCCAACCTGGACCCGGCGGCGGGTCGTTCGGCGGTGGAGCTGATCGACCGGCTGCACCGCGACCACGGCCGCACCGTGGTGATCGTCGAGCACCGGCTGGAGGACGTGCTGCACCGCCCGGTGGACCGCATCGTGCTGATGGCCCACGGCCGCATCGTGGCCGATGCGCCCCCGGACGAGGTGCTGGTCTCCGGCCTGCTGGAGCAGCACGGGATCCGCCCGCCCCTGCACCTGGCCGCGCTGCGCCTGGCCGGGGCTCCCGCTCGAGCCGAGCAGCGCCCGTCGGACCTGGGCGCGATGCAGCTGGACGAGCGGCAGGTCGCGGCGGTGCGGCAATGGGTGGCCGCGGTCGGGACACCACCGGTGGGCCCCGCGGCGGGGCGCCCCTCCGCCCTGGAGCTCGACGGCGTGGGCTGCGTGCTGCCCCGCCCGGGTGATGCGCTCGGCACCCGCGCACTGGAGGGTGTGAGCGCGCGCGTGCGCAGCGGCGAGATGATCGGGGTGCTGGGCTCCAACGGTGCCGGCAAGTCCACCCTGGCCCGCGTGATCTGCGGATTCGAGAAGGCCACGGAAGGTGTGGTGCGCATCGGATCGGTCGATGCGGCCCGCTGGAGCATCGCCGAGCGCGGCGCACAGGTCGGCTTCGTGCTGCAGGAGCCGGGCCAGATGATCTCCCGGCCCCTGATCACCGAGGAGATCGAACTGGGCATGCGGGCCCGGGGCCTGGACGAGCAGGAGATCGCCGCGCGCACCGCGCGGGTGCTGGAGGTGTGCGGTCTGCGGCCGTTCCGCTCCTGGCCCGTATCCGCCCTCAGCCACGGCCAGAAGAAGCGGGTCACGATTGCCTCGATCCTGGCCCTTGACCCGCAGGTGCTGATCCTGGACGAGCCGACGGCCGGGCAGGACTACGCGCACTACAGCGAGTTCATGGACTTCCTGACCCGCATCAACGAGCTGGGCACCACGGTCGTGCTGATCACCCACGACATGCACCTGGCACTGGAGTACACCGACAGGGTGCTAGTGATGAGCGGAGGCCGCCTGCTGGCGGACACCGATCCGGCCGCCGCCCTGACCGACGAGGAGCTCACCGCGAACGCCGACCTGGTGACCACGGGACTGTTCACCCTCGCCCAGCGCTGCGGGATCGGGGACCCGGTGCGGCTGGTGCACCGCTTCGTGCACGCCGATCGGGAGCAGCGAGCAGGACTGGGGCCCGGGCAGGGAGCGGCACGATGAGCGCGCCGCTGCTGGGGTACGTGCCCCGCCGGGGCTGGCTGCACACGCTGACCGGGGTGTCCAAGCTGGTGCTGGTGATCGCACTGGTGGTGGGGGCGATGATCAGCTTCGACGCCCGGTACCTGCTGGGGCTGTCCGTGCTGTCGATGGTGCTGTGGGGCGTCTCCCGGGTGCGGCTGCGCGACCTCGCAGTGGTGCTGTGGCTGATCGCGATCTTCATGGTCCTGAACAACCTGCTGATCTTCCTGTTCGCCCCCGAGTACGGGCCGCAGCTGTTCGACTCCCGCACCCTGCTGCTGGACGGCCCGTGGCGGTGGGACCTGACCGCTGAGCAGCTGTTCTACCAGCTGGTCGTCACGCTGAAGTATTTCGCGGTGCTGCCAGGGGTGCTGCTGTTCATCACCACCACGCGGCCACCGGAGTTCGCCTCTTCGCTGAGCCGCATCGGGGTGCCCTACCGAGCCGCCTATGCGGTCTCCCTGGCCCTGCGGTACATCCCTGATGTGCAACGGGACTTCCGCACCATCTCCCAGGCGCAGCAGGCGCGAGGCCTGGAGGTGACCCGTCGCGTAGGGCTGGGAACGCGGATGCGCAATCTGACCTCGACGCTCATGCCGCTGCTGCTGGGGGCCTTCGACCGGATCGAGTCGGTGGCCGCAGCCATGGAGCTGCGCGGCTTCGGTCGCGGCAGGGGGCGCACCTGGTACGACCAGCGCCCGCTGCGCACGCGCGATGTGCTGGTGATGATCGGTGCACTGCTGGTGCTCACAGTCTCGATCGCCCTGGTGGTGCTGGGCAACGGGCGATGGTGGAATCCGTTCGGGTGATCCCGGGCAGGTGACGGACTCCCAGCGAAAGCACTGACAACTCGGAGCCGGACGGATACGCTGGGCCGCACTGATTGTGACGCCCCTCACTGCGGGGCGCCACCCTGAGGAGGAGGACCACGATGACTCAGCCCACCAACGACGGCCGCAGCGGCCCCCTGCCCCCCGCAGGCATGCGCCATGCCGATGCCGACCGCGAGCTCCGGGAGGACCTCGACGGCCGCGACCCCGACAGCCGTGATGCCGACGGTCGCCGCACCGGTGACCGCGACCTGCTGGGCCGTGAGGACGACCGCCTCGACGGCCGCTCCTCGGCGGAGCGCGACGAGGCGGAGCGGTACGGACAGGACCGTGACACCTCACCCCGCGCCGATCGGGACCGGGACCTCGACGATCGCGACCTCGGCGACCGCGACCGCGACGGTCGGGATCTCGGGGACCGCGATCGCGGTGACGTCGAGCGCGGTGTGGACCGCGATGCGACCATCGACCCTGACTACGACGTCGAGGACGATCCCAACGTGATCTCCCTGGCCGAGCAGGAGGGGTCCAGGAACGAGGACGGCTCCGCGAGCCGCCAGCGCCAGGCCGAGGAGCGCCTGGCCGAGGGCTACGAGACGGACCGCGATCGGGACGGCGACAGGGATCGGGACCGAGACCGCCGCGATGACGACGGCCTGCTCGACCGCGACCGGGATCATCGTGACGGCGGACTGCTCGACGACGACCGTCGGGACGGCGGCCTCGGCGGCGTGGACTCGCGCGGGGGCGCCCATCGCGCCGACGGCCCTGCCAGGGACGGCAACCCCGGCCCTGAGGACGGCCTGCTGGGCAGCGACCGCGACATCCGCCAGGACGATGCCCTGGGTCGCGACGGCGACGTGCCGCGCAGCGATCCGCGCCGCAAGGACGGCCTGATGGACGGCAACGATCACGGCGAGACCCTTCGCTGAGACCTCGCATGCCCTTTCGAGGGCCCTGCACCGCCCGGTGCAGGGCCCTCGGCCCGTCTCAGGCCGAGGGAGCCACCTCCACGATCGCCTGCACGCCGGCGTGGTCGCTCGCGTGCACCCCGTCGATCACGTGGTCGTGGGCGGCATAGGCCTGAACCCGCAGCCCACGGGCCATGATCCAGTCGATGCGCTGCCCGCCGGGCACCGCGGGACCGTAGTTGGTGTAGGTGCCGATGTCCTCACCGGCGATGTGCTCGGCCGCGTCATGCGTGTCGACGAACCCGGCATCCGTCAGGAGTCGCCAGGGGACGGAGTCCCCCGCGGCGGCGTTGAAGTCCCCCATCAGCACGATAGGTGCCGCATCCCCGGCCACCTCGCGCAGGCTGTCGGCGATGAGCTCGGCACTCTGCGCTCGCGCCAGTTCCCCGGCGTGATCCAGGTGCGTCACGGCCAGCACCAGCTCTGCATCCGTAGCATGGTCCCGCACGCGGGCCCACACCGCGACGCGGGTGATGTGGGCGTCCCAGCCCACCGATCCGATGGTCGCCGGGGTCGGGGATAGCCAGAACTGGTCCCAGTCCTGCACCTCGAAGCGGTCCCGCCGGAGGTGGAGCAGGCAGTGCTCACCTCGCGCCCCGCCCTCGCGACCGAACCCCAGGCGCAGGTGCGTGGAGCCCAGCGCCTCCTCGAGCACCGGGAGCTGGGGCCAGGTCACCTCCTGGGTGCCCACGACGTCGGCATCGGCACAACGCAGAAGATCGCGCAGCACCGGAGCCCGGTCGCCCCAGTGATCCGCCTGGCCCGGAGCCGTCTGCGGATGCTGCATGCGGATGTTCTGGGTGAGCACGGACAGGGCAGCGGCGTGAGGCGATGCAAGGAGCATGCCTCCAGCATGCCCGACGCCGGTTCCGCAACGCACGCGGACGGCATCGCACGCGGTCTGCATCGCACGCGGTCGGCACTGCGGCATCCGCTCGTGCACGGCGCCGGCCGAGGAGCACCCACAGGCAACGAGAAGCCCCGGCTCCCTTCCGGGAACCGGGGCTTCTCGCGGTCGCTCGGGCGAGGCGATCAGCCGCGGGGGCTGATCACATCATGCCGCCCATGCCTCCCATGCCGCCCATGTCGTCGCCACCGGCGGGAGCCTTGACGGGCTCCGGCTTGTCGGCCACGACGGCCTCGGTGGTGAGGAACAGGCCGGCGATGGAGGCGGCGTTCTGCAGAGCGGAGCGGGTGACCTTCACCGGATCGAGGATGCCGGCAGCCAGCAGGTCCTCGTACTCTCCGGTGGCGGCGTTCAGGCCCTCGCCCACGGGCAGGCCCTTGACCTTCTCGGCCACGACGCCGCCCTCGAGACCGGCGTTGATCGCGATCTGCTTCAGGGGTGCCTCCACGGCCACCTTCACGATGTTGGCACCGGTAGCCTCATCGCCCTCCAGGGCGAGCGAGGAGAAGGTGTCCTTGCCGGCCTGCAGCAGGGCCACGCCGCCACCGGCGACGACACCCTCCTCCACAGCGGCCTTGGCGTTGCGCACGGCATCCTCGATGCGGTGCTTGCGCTCCTTCAGCTCCACCTCGGTGGCGGCACCGGCCTTGATGACGGCCACGCCGCCGGCCAGCTTCGCCAGGCGCTCCTGGAGCTTCTCGCGGTCGTAGTCGGAGTCCGAGCCCTCGATCTGGGTGCGGATCTGCTTGACCCGACCGGCGATGCGCTCGGCATCGCCCGCGCCCTCGACGATGGTGGTCTCGTCCTTGGTGACGACGACCTTGCGGGCCTGGCCCAGCAGCTCGAGACCGGCGGTCTCCAGCTTGAGGCCGACCTCCTCGGAGATGACCTGGCCGCCGGTGAGGATGGCCATGTCCTCCAGCATCGCCTTGCGGCGATCGCCGAAGCCGGGGGCCTTGACCGCCACGGACTTGAAGGAGCCGCGCAGCTTGTTGACCACCAGCACCGCCAGGGCCTCGCCCTCGACGTCCTCGGCGATGATCGCCAGCGGCTTGCCGGACTGGATGACCTTCTCCAGCAGCGGCAGCAGGTCCTTGACGGTGGAGATCTTCGAGCTGATCAGCAGGATGTACGGATCCTCGAGCACGGTCTCCTGGCGCTCGGCGTCGGTGACGAAGTAGGGCGAGATGTAGCCCTTGTCGAACCGCATGCCCTCGGTGAGCTCCAGCTCGAGGCCCATGGTGTTGGACTCCTCGACTGTGATCACACCCTCCTTGCCGACCTTGTCCAGCGCCTCGGCGATGAGCTCGCCGATGGCCGGGTCGGCCGCGGAGATGGCGGCGGTGTTGGCGATCTGCTCCTTGGTGTCGACCTCCTTGGCCTGCGACAGCAGGGTCTCGGAGACGGCCGCAACGGCCTTGTCGATGCCGCGCTTCAGAGCGATGGGGTTGGCGCCGGCGGCGACGTTGCGCAGGCCCTCCTTGACCAGGGCCTGGGCCAGGACGGTGGCGGTGGTGGTGCCGTCGCCCGCGATGTCGTCGGTCTTCTTGGCGACCTCCTTGACGAGCTCCGCGCCGATCTTCTCGTACGGGTCGTCGAGTTCGATCTCCTTGGCGATGGAGACGCCGTCGTTGGTGATGGTGGGGGCGCCCCAGGACTTCTCGAGCACGACGTTGCGGCCCTTGGGGCCGAGGGTGACCTTGACGGCGTCAGCGAGCTGGTTCATTCCCCGCTCGAGACCGCGCCGGGCCTCCTCGTCGTAAGAGATGAGCTTGGCCATGTGTGGAATCTCTCCCGTGTGGTGTGGTGTCCACCCGACCCTGTGCCCGCGACGGACGAGACCCGCAGCCGTGTTCATGTCCCACGGCCCCGGGCCCCTCACGGGGCCGGAATGTTCGTGGTCGGCGGGCGCGTGCGCCCCCGATCAGGCCTTCGCCGGCCGCGGATCCGTGCCTCGGGAGGCGCTGTCACTCACGGCCGGTGAGTGCCAGCTCATCATAAGCACTCTCGACCCGAGAGTGCTAACTCTCGACCCGGGGCCGAGGCCGACAGGTCGGGAAACAGTCGATCAGCGAACGCTCGATCAGCCGTCGTTCCCGCCCTCACCCTCCTGGCCTCCGCTTCCCGGCTCAGTCACGGCCACGAAGGTGATGCGCGATTCGTACTCATCGCTCTGTCGGGCCTCCCCGGCACCGACCTCCTGGGCCAGGGCCTGGGCGGTCTCGGCATCGGCCTCGTCGCGGTAGAACACCACCGGCTCCTGCTGCACGTTGTCGGCGGTGCCGATGCTCACCTGCTCCCAGCCGGAGCCCTCGAGGGAGTCGCGCCAGGCGCCGGCCATCCCGTTGATGCCGCCGGCGTTGATGACCATCACCGGGATGGAGCGATCGGGTTCGGGGGCCGGGGCCTCCTCCTCGCCCTCGGCGCCCTCCTCCTCCGCAGGAGCCTCCTCGGTGGTCTCCGATGCGGCGGGCGAGGTGGGGTCGCTGGCGCGGTCGTCGCCGTCTCTGCCCATGCCGCCGATCAGGAACAGCAGCACCAGCAGCGTCACGAAGGCCGCCGCGATGATGACGAGGTAGATGAGGTTCTGACGCCAGAACGGCTCCTCGGCGCGGTGCGCACCGTGGAACGTCGCGGCATCGGCCTCGTCGTCGAATCGATCGGGCGGGTACGGGTACTGGGTATCGGCCACGGGCCTATTAAACCCGTTCGGGCCGGCAGGGGGTGGGAGCACACGCCTGCTCAGGCCACCCTGTGGTCCGGTGCTGCGGTGGAGAGGTCGTCGGCCGAGGTGCGCCGGTCCCGCAGGCGGTTCACGAGGGCAGGGGCGGCGCGCAGTGCCGCCGGGTCGTCCAGCAGGGCGTTCAGCCGCACGTAGTAGGCGGTGCGGGACATGGCCAGCTGCTCGCGGATCACGCGCTCCTTGGTGCCCACGAAGCGGAAGGTGCGCGACTCCAGTTCGAGGATCCGCCGATCCCGCTCGGACAGCTCCTCCCCTGCGCCCTCAGAGCGGGACGGGTGATCGGAGTGCGCATCGGCGGGGGGCATGGGCCGAGCGTACGCGGGCGGCGGCTCGCTCCCGCAGCGGCGCGCCGGGCCTCGTCGAACCCCGTGGTGGGAGTCGAACCCCGTGGTGGGACACGCATCACCGCCCCGGCCAGCATGGAACACTGTCGCCATGCCGAAGCCGCTCGCCCAGATCATCGCTCCCGACTGGGCCGAGGCCCTCTCCCCCGCCGAGCAGCGGATCCATGCCCTGGGTGACTTCCTGCGCGAGGAGGCTGCCTCCGGTCGCGGGTACCTGCCACACGGCGAGCACGTGCTGAGGGCCTTCACCCGTCCTCTTGCGGAGGTGAAGGTGCTGATCGTGGGGCAGGACCCGTACCCCACTCCCGGGCATCCCATCGGGCTCTCATTCGCCGTCGAGGAGCACGTGCGTCCCCTGCCCCGCAGCCTTGCGAACATCTACTCCGAGCTGCAGGCGGATCTGGGCATCCCGCCCGCCGCGCACGGTGACCTCACCGCCTGGCAGGAGCAGGGGGTGCTGCTGCTGAACCGGGTGCTCACCGTGAGGCCCGGCTCCCCCGGGTCGCACCGCCGGCGCGGCTGGGAGGAGATCACCGAGCTCGCGATCCGTGCACTGGTGGCCCGCGGCGGGCCTCTGGTGGCGCTGCTGTGGGGGAAGGACGCCCAGTCCCTGGTGCCGATGCTGGGAGCGGTCCCCTACGTCGCGAGCCCCCACCCAAGCCCCCTGTCGGCCTCCCGCGGGTTCTTCGGTTCCAGGCCGTTCTCGCGGGTCAACGAACTGCTGGCCCAGCAGGGCGGCCAGCAGATCGACTGGCAGATTCCGCCGACCGACAGCGGCACGGCAAGCACGGACCGCGACCTCAGTCCAAGCGGCCGAAGCGCTCCAGGTTCGCCTCCTGCCCGGCGACGATCAACTGATCACCTGGGTTGAACGTGGTCTGCAGGGAGACGTACTCCCAGTCCCGCCCGGCCGGGCACCGGGCGATCAGGCGCACATCGAAGCGTTCCGCGATGCGGGCATCGGCCGCGGTGCGGTGCAGCAGACGGTTGGGGACGGGGAACAGGCCCATGGCGAACCCCCGCCCGTAGGTCACCCATTCCTCGGCCCGATCCGCGATCCGGTGCGCAACCCGTTGCCCGGTCTCACGCTGGGGCTTGATCACGTGGGCCACCCCGAGCTGGTCGAGGATCTGCGCGTGGTCTGCCGATTCTGCCTTCGCCCAGAGGTCCTCGACTCCCGCGCGCAGGAGGTGGGAGCACGCCAGCACGCTGGCTTCCAGGCGGCCGCCGACCGCGACGACCACCCGGTCGGCATCGCGCACCCCGAGCTGGGAGTGCACCTCTTCGCGGGTGATGTCCGCCCGCACCACATGGGTGAGACGCCCGTCGTGGTCCTGCACCACGGTCTCATCCTGGTCGACCCCCAGGACTTCGACCCCCAGGCGCGTCAGTTCGACCGCGAGAGCGGAGCCGAACCGGCCAAGCCCCAGCACCACGACACTGCGCACGTGGTGCTCCTCATCCTTCGGATCGCGGCGGGACAGCAGGGTTCGATGGGCCGATGGCGTTCGATTAGCCAATGAGGGGTCGCTCCTTCGGTGGTTCGTACAGCAGGGGCCGAGGCCGTAGTGCCAGGGCGGTGCCCAGGGAGATGGGGCCCACTCGCCCCACGAACATGAGCAGGGCGAGGATCAGGCAGGACGCATCGCTGAGCTGCGGAGTGATCCCGGTGGACAGGCCGGTGGTGGAGATCGCAGAGGCCACCTCGAACAGCACCCGGTCGAGGGGGTGGTCCTCCAGGGCCATCAGCGCGGCGGTGGCCCCCAGCAGCATGATCGACATCAGCCCCACCACGGTCACCACCTGCCGGTTCACCCCCTGCGGGAGCCTCTTGCCAAAGGCGATGACGTGGCTGTCGCCGCGCAGTTCGCTGCGGATGGTGAGCACCAGGATCAGCACCGTGGTGATCTTCAGGCCGCCCGCGGTCCCGGCGGGGCCACCGCCGATGAGCATGAGGATGACGGTGCTCAGCCAGGTCTCCTCCCGCATCGCGCCCACGTCCACCGCGTTGAACCCGGCCGTACGGCTGAACACCGAGTGCAGCAGGGCGTTGAGCACCTTCTGCGGCCAGTCCATCGGCCCAAGGGTGCCGGGGTTGGAGTGCTCGGTCAGCAGTGTGGTCACCAGCCCGGCCAGCAGCAGGATGGGGGTGCCTGTGAGGACGAGTTTCGTGGTCAGCGTCCAGTGCCGGGGGCCGTGCCCTCGTCGCAGCAATTCGGCGATCACGGGGAAGCCGAGCCCCCCGGCCACCACGGCCGCGGCGAGCGTCAGCGCCACCAGGGGATCGTCGGCATACCGGATCAGACTGTCACTGTGCAGGGAGAACCCGGCGTTGTTGAACGCGGAGACCGCGTGGAAGACGGCACTGCCCGCCGCTGACAGCACGGGAAGCCCATCACGCAGGGCGAAGGCGGTGAACAGGATCGCGGCCACCACCAGTTCGATGAGGAGGGAGGTGACCACGATGCCCCGCACCACCGCGCCCGCGTCGCCCAGTTCGGCATGGATCTCCCTGCCCGCGGTCACCCGTGCGCGCATGCCCAACCGACGCATCGTCACCAGTCCCAGGAGAGTGGCCAGGGTCATCACCCCGGTTCCCCCGATCTGGATCAGCAGCATGATCACCACCTGCCCGAAGGTCGTCCAATGGGCGGGGTCCAGCACCACCAGGCCCGTCACCGACATCGCCGAGACCGCCGTGAACAAGCTGTCCACCAGACCGGTCCAGGTTCCATCAGCGGAAGAGACCGGGAGCATCAGAAGAGCGGTCCCGCCCATCAGTACGGCCCCGGCCCCGGCGACCGCGATGCGGGCGGGGGAACTGCCGGGCCTTGCGAGAACCGCGTGTTGCACGGCCTGAACATACCACCGGACGGGGCCGCCGCCCACCACCGCCTCCACTACGCTGGGGCCTGCCGCGCAGACGATCGAAGGAGCAGGCTATGGCCCTGAACGCCACCCAGTTCTCGCCGCAGGGACCGGGCGTCGACTACGACCCCCACTGGTACCGAAAGGCCGTGTTCTACGAGGTGCTGGTGCGCGCCTTCGCGGACGGCAACGGCGATGGCACCGGTGATTTCAGCGGTCTGATCGATCGCCTCGACTACCTGCAGTGGCTGGGCATCGACTGCCTGTGGCTGCCGCCGTTCTTCGCCTCCCCCCTGCGCGACGGCGGGTACGACATCTCCGACTACGAGGCCGTGCTGCCCGAGTTCGGCTCGATCACGGACTTCGAGCGCCTGGTCTCCGAGGCGCACCGTCGCGGCATCCGCGTGATCATCGACCTGCCGCTGAACCACACCTCCGACAAGCACCCCTGGTTCCTGGAGTCACGCTCGGACCCGGAGGGCCCCTTCGGCGACTTCTACGTCTGGTCCGACACCGACGAGAAGTACCAGGAAGCGCGGATCATCTTCGTGGACACCGAGGAGTCGAACTGGACCTTCGACCCGGTGCGCCGCCAGTTCTTCTGGCACCGCTTCTTCTCCCACCAGCCGGATCTCAACTTCGAGAACCCCAAGGTGCGCGAGGCCGTGCTCGACGTGGTGCGCTTCTGGCTGGACAAGGGGATCGACGGGTTCCGCGCCGACGCCATCCCCTACCTGTTCGAGGAGGAGGGGACCGACGGGGAGAACCTGCCGGCCACCCACGACTTCCTGGCGGAGCTGCGGGCGTTCGTGGACGAGCACTGGCCGGGCAAGGTGATCATCGCCGAGGCCAACCAGTGGCCCCAGGACGTGGTGGAGTACTTCGGTACCGAGGACCGGCCCGAGTGCCACATGTGCTTCCACTTCCCGGTGATGCCGCGCATCTTCTACGCGCTGCGGGAGGGCTCGGCCCGCCACATCATCGACATCATGGCCGACACCCCGGAGATCCCCCCCGGCGCCCAGTGGGGCACGTTCCTGCGCAATCACGACGAGCTCACCCTGGAGATGGTCTCCCCCGAGGACCGGTCGGCGATGCTGGGCTGGTACGCCCCCGATTCGCGCATGCGGGCCAACATCGGCATCCGTCGCCGCCTGGCGCCGCTGCTGGACAACTCCCGCTCCGAGCTGGAGCTGATCCACGCCCTGCTGCTGTCCCTGCCCGGCTCCCCCTTCCTCTACTACGGCGACGAGATCGGCATGGGGGACAACATCTGGCTGGAGGACCGCGATGCGGTGCGCACGCCGATGCAGTGGACCCCGGACCGCAACGCCGGGTTCAGCGAGATCACCGATCCGGGCAAGCTGTACCTGCCGGTGATCCAGTCGCTGGTGTACCACTACTCCACCACCAACGTGGAGGCGGAGATGGCCCACTCCGGCTCGCTGCTGCACTTCGTGCGGTGGATGCTGGCGGTGCGGCGGGAGCACGAGGCCTTCGGCATGGGGGCCTACCGGAACATTCCCGCGGACTCGGACCGGGTGCTGGCCTTCACCCGCACCTACGACGGCGCCGAGAACGGCGAGGAGGCGGACTCCCACGCCGAGACCCTGCTGTGCGTGTTCAACCTGTCCTCGCAGCCGGTGACCGCGACCCTCGATCTGGGGGGCCTTGCCCGCCGCACCGTGCGCGACCTGTTCGGAGGCCATGAGTTCCCTGCCGTGAGCGAGGACGGCACCCTCACGATCATGCTGGGCTCGCACGGCTACTACTGGCTGAAGGTGCGACCGCTCTCCCCCGAGGGCGAGCCGATGACCACCACCACCGCCATGCCGGTGATCAGTGACGAGGACGCCACCAACGCCATCTGAACGCAGCACCCGGTAGAGCTGCTTGCCTGCTCAGAAGAGTGCGCAGCGAGCTGGAGGGAGGCGCCTCCCGTGCCTGGGAGGAGCCTCGGTGGCCTCCGCCCTGCATATGGTTGACTAACACAGTGAACTATCTGGGCCTCGACGCCATCGACCTGGCAGCAGTGGATTCCACCCTGGAGCGGTTCGTGCGCACACAGCAGGACTGCGGCCGGGGAGCCGGCGATCACGGGCGTTCCCTGTGGGAAGAGGTCCTCACCCACACGCGCAGTGGGAAGCGCCTGCGCTCACGCCTGGTGGTGCTGGCCGCGCAGGTCGGTGAGCGCGGGCCGTCTGCTGCGACGGCCGATGCGGTGGCCGCGGTCGCCGCCGTGTACGGGCTGCTGCACGCGGCGTTCATCCTGCACGACGACGTGATCGACCGCGACGACATGCGCTACGGGCGTCCCTCCCTGCACGCCTCGCACGCCGCGGGCGCGCGTTCGCGAGGAATGTCCGGAGAGTCAGCCATCCACCGGGGGTACTCCCGCAGCATCCTGGCCGGCGATCTGGCCCTGGCCGCCGCGTACCGTCTGCTGCTGGCCGGCACGGCTGAGGTGCAGGCCCCCGAGCGGGAGCAGCTCCAGCGGATCCTGCACGACACGGTGGTGACCACCACCCTGGGCGAGCTGCTGGACGTGGAGCTGGCCCTCGCTCCGGCAGGTGGCGATGCCGGCCCCGCCGACCTGCGCAGCGACGCGCTGCGCACCGCCGAGCTGAAGACCGCCGTGTACACGTTCCAGGCACCGCTGATGTCCGGTGCTCTGCTGGCGGGTCTTGAGACCGAGCAGGTCCAGGCCGTCGGGCGGATCGGCACCCAGCTGGGCATGGCCTACCAGCTCGAGGACGACCTGCAGGGAGTGTTCGGCGACCAGGAGAGCACCGGCAAACCCGTGGGCGGTGACCTTCGCGAGGGCAAGCACACCTACCTCATGGCCTCCGCACTGATGTCTCCTCGAGCGGCGGAGGTGCGCGAGCTGCTGGCCCGCTCGGCCGTCGCCACCGATGCAGATCTGGCCGGCATCACCGTGTCCATGCGGGAGCTGCTCACACGGTGCGGGGCCCTGGATGCGACGAGCGAGCAGATCCGGCGGCACGCCCATCAGGCACAGCAGCACATCGGACCGGCGCAGCTCCCCGATCCCCTGGGCAGCACACTGCGCCGCCTCGCCGAGGAGATCGGAGCGCCCAGGTGATCCAGCAGCCTCCCGTGCCCCATCCCCAGGCGGCCCTCGACGCCCGCGCATACACCGCTGCGGCCGTGCGTGCGGCGGACCGGGTGATCGATGCGTACTCCACCAGCTTCGGCTCCTCCACCCGGCTGCTGGGCACCCCGGTGCGGGGCCGGGTGCGGTCCGTCTACGCACTGGTGCGGGTGGCCGATGAGATCGTCGACGGCGCCGCCGAGGGGTGCGGTCTGGAACCGGATGCCATCGCCGCAGCGCTGGATGACTACGAGACGCGCACCGAACAGGCACTGGCCAGCGGGTTCAGCAGCGATCTGGTGGTGCACGCCTTCGCTCGCACCGCCCGCGCCTGCGGCATCGGCTCTGAACTGACCCGCCCGTTCTTCGCCTCCATGCGCGCGGACCTCACCGTCAGCGAGCACGATCCCTCCTCCTTCGCGCAGTACGTGTACGGCAGCGCGGAGGTGGTGGGGCTCATGTGCCTGCACGTGTTCACCACCGACCGCTCCCCCGTGCCCGTCGCCCCTTCCTCGGCGCTGCTCGAGGGCGCCCGACGCCTCGGCGCGGCCTTCCAGAAGGTGAACTTCCTGCGGGATCTGCGGGCAGACGCGGTGGGTCGCGGACGCAGCTACTTCCCCGGAGTGGACCCGGCCACCCTCACCGACCAGCAGAAGGATGAGCTGCTGATCGACATCCAGGCGGACCTCGCCGCAGCCCGGGAGGCGATCGTGCTGCTGCCGGATTCCAGTCGCACCGCGGTGCGCGCGGTCCACGACCTGTTCGCCGCTCTCACCGACCGCCTGGCCGCGACCGACGCCGAGGAGCTGCGGACGGGGCGGGTGCGCATCCCCGACGCCCAGAAGGCCGCGATCATCGCGCGGGCCGCTCTGCAGGAGCGGGGCCGTGGCCTGCGAGCGCGCAGGCCCGACGGGAGGAATCGCTGATGGCACGGGTGATCGTGATCGGTGCGGGGATCGCGGGGCTCGCCACCGCGGCCCTGCTGGCGCGGGACGGCCACCGGGTGACGGTGCTCGAGGCCCGGGATCAGCTGGGCGGTCGGGCCGGCCGCCTTACGCGAGAGGGCTTCGTGTTCGACACCGGGCCGTCCTGGTACCTGATGCCGGAGTGCTTCGAGCACTTCTTCGAGCTGCTGGGTGAGCGCATCGAGGACCACCTGGAGCTGGTGGACCTCGATCCGGCGTACCGGGTGTACGGCGAGGGGCACGCCGATCCGCTGGACGTGCGCTCGGACCGGGCCGCGGCGGTGGCACTGTTCGAGCAGGTCGAGCCCGGGGCGGGCAGGCGCCTAGAGCGGTACCTGGACTCCGCGCGGCACACCTATGAGCTGGCCACCCGGTCCTTCCTGTACACCACCTTCTCGGGGGTGCCGCTGGGCACCGCCCTGCGCTCCCTGCCGCATCTGCCGAAGCTGGGCCGGCTGCTGCTGGAGTCCCTGCACTCCCTGGTGAGCCGTACGGTCCAGGACACCCGGCTGCGGCAGATCCTGGGCTACCCGGCGGTGTTCCTGGCGGCCACGCCGCGCACCGCGCCCAGCCTGTACCACCTGATGAGCGCGATGGACCTGGAGGACGGTGTGAAGTACCCCCAAGGGGGGTTCCACCGCATCATCGAGGTGATCGCCGACCTCGCCCGTGCCGAAGGGGCCCAGATCCGCACCGGCGCGGAGGTCACCGCCATCCGCACCACCGCACCGCGCGGGCTGCCGGGCCTCAGTCGCGCCCGCGCCACCGGAGTCACGGTGCGCACCGCCGCCGGCATCGAGCAGATCGATGCGGACGTGGTGGTCTCCGCCGCGGATCTGCACCACACCGAGACCCGTCTGCTCCCGCAGGAGCTGGCCACCTATCCGCAGCGGTACTGGGATGGCCGCACCAGCGGACCCGGTGCCGTGCTGGCGCTGCTGGGTGTGGAGGGCGAGCTCCCCCAGCTGACCCACCACACGCTGCTGTTCACGAAGGACTGGGATCGCAACTTCGCCCAGATCGGGGCCGCGCAGCCCACGGTCCCGGATCCGGCCAGCATCTACGTGTGCCGCAGCTCCGCGACCGACCCCACCAGCGCCCCGGCCGGCAGCGAGAACCTGTTCGTGCTGATCCCCGTCTCCCCCGATGCTCCCACCGGCCGCGGTCTGGGCCGCGGCGGGGCCGACGGCAAAGGCGATGCCGACGTGGAGAGGGCCGTGGACCAGGCGATCGCGCAGATCAGCGACTGGGCCGGGGTGCCGGACCTGGCCGATCGGATCGTGGTGCGGCACAGCGTGGGGCCCGGCGACTTCGCGGCTGACCTGCACTCCTGGCGCGGCAACGCACTGGGCCCTGCGCACACGCTGCGGCAGTCCGCCTTCCTGCGCGGCGCCAACCGCTCCCGCCACCTGCCGAACCTGCTGTACGCCGGCGGCACCACGGTCCCCGGGGTCGGTCTGCCGATGTGCCTGATCAGCGCGGAGAACGTGCTCAAGCGCCTGCGGGGCGACCGCAGCGACGGCCCGCTGCCGCCGTCGGCCCTGCCGCGGAGCGCGCCATGATGGAGTTCGTGACCTCCTGGGCCTACCTCGCGGCGATCATCGCCTCCAGCGGCTGCATGCTGCTGCTGGACCACCGCTTCCGGCTGTACCTGTTCCGTGACCGGCGGCGAGCGCTGAGAGTGCAGGCGACCGGGGTGGGGCTGCTGCTGGTGTGGGACCTGATGTGCATCGCGCTCGGGGTGTTCGCGCGCGGCGAGGGCCCGTACCTCAGCGGCTACGAGATCGTGCCGCACCTGACGATCGAGGAGCCGTTCTTCCTGTGGTTCCTGTGCCACCTGACGATGGTGGTGGCCACGGGTGCCGATCGTCTGCTCTGCGCCCGTGCGGGCGGCAGGGACGGAGCGGCTGCCCCCGGCGCCGGCAGCGCAGGACGGACCGGAGCGGCATGACCTACCTGTACGTGAACCTGGTGGTGATGGCGGTGGCGGCCGTCGCGTCGGCCCTGGCCCTCTCGCACGTGCAGCGGCGGCGCAGACGACGTGTCCTGCTGACCTCACTGATCGCCTTCACCGTGGTGGCGGTGCTCACCGCGGTGTTCGACACGATCATGATCGCGGTGGGGCTGTTCACCTACGCCCAGGAGCACCTGATCGGCTGGCGCATCGGCCTGGCACCCATCGAGGACTTCTCCTACGTGCTGGTGGTGGCCCTGCTGCTGCCCGCGCTGTGGGCGTTCCTGCGCCGGGACCGTGATCGAACCGACCCTTTCCGAGCAGAACCGGCCGGGCATGAGCGAGAAGATCGTGACCCAGCAGAAGGAGGCCTGCGATGAACGCTCCGGCCCGCAGCAGCAGCCTGCTCTCGTCCCTGCTGCACACCTCACGCCCCCTGTCCTGGGTGAACACCGCCTACCCGTTCGCAGCGGCCATGCTGCTGACCACCGGACGCATCGACCTGCCGCTGGTGATCGGCACGCTGTTCTTCCTGATCCCCTACAACCTGGCGATGTACGGGATCAACGATGTGTTCGACTACGAGTCCGATCTGCTGAACCCCCGCAAGGGCGGCGTGGAGGGCGCGGTGGTGGACCGCAGCCACCATCGGATGATCCTGGTGGCCTGCATCGTCGCCTGCGTGCCTTTCCTCGTCTACCTGTACGCGGTCGGGACGATCGCCTCCGCGGTGGCGCTCACGGTCACCATGGTCGCGGTCGTGGCGTACAGCGCCAAGGGCCTGCGCTTCAAGGAGGTGCCGTTCCTGGACTCGGCCACCTCGGCCACCCATTTCGTGGGCCCGGCCGTGGTGGGTGCCCTGCTGCCGGACGGCCGCCTGAGTGCCTCGGCAGTGCTGGTGCTGGCGGCGTTCTTCTCCTGGTCGATGGCCAGCCAGGCCTTCGGGGCGGTGCAGGACGTGACCGCCGACCGGGCCGCCGGCCTGGGGTCGATCGCCACGGTGCTGGGTGCGCGGGCGACGGTGCTGGTGTCCATGGGGCTCTACGCCCTGGCCGCGGTGCTGCTGGTGCTTCCGTGGGAGCTGTTCTCCCTGGGAGCGGTGCTGATGCTGCCGTACATCGCCAACATCTGGCCGTTCCGCGCCCTGCCCGATGAGCGCGCGGAGAGGGCCAACGCCGGCTGGCGGCGCTTCCTGTGGCTGAACTACCTCACCGGTTTCCTGGTGACCATGCTGATCATAGCCCAGGTGCGGTGGGGCTGATCAGCCGGCCGCACCTGCCCTGAGCGCCTCCCGCGCGCGATCGTCGGCGATGTGCAGGGCGAGCCACGGGCTGACCACGAAGGGCGCAGCCTGCACCGCAGCGACCAGGTCCTCCCCAGGCAGCCAGCGTTGCTCGGCGACCTCCTCGGGGTTGGGCGCCGGCAACTGCTCCGGCTCCACCTGAAGTCGCACCACGAACACGGGGCAGATCTCATTCTCCACCACCCCGCTGGCATCGACCGCGCGGTAGCGGAACTCCGGCAGGAGCGGCTCGGGCTCCCCCAGCCACGTCGGATCGATGCACAGCTCCTGGGCGGCACGCCGGCGGATCGCATCGGCGGTGGACTCCCCGGGTGCCGGGTGCCCGCACAGCGAGTTCGTCCACACCCCCGGCCAGGTCTTCTTCGACAGGGCGCGGCGCGTCAGCAACACCCGGCCGTCATCCGCCATCAGGTGCACGGAGAAGGCCAGGTGAAGCGGGGTCCGGTCGGTGTGCACCTCGGATTTCAGCTCCGTACCCACCGCGGTGCCGTCCTCGTCCAGCAACACCACTCGCTCCGCCCCGCCGGCATCGGCAGTCTGGTCGTCGGTGCTCTCGGGCATCACAGCGGCTCCTGACTTCGCTGACTGGGTCAGCCGAACTGTAGGCCACCGTGCTGGGAACGCCGGTGCTCGCACGCACCCGCCGGCAGCACCTCACGCGGCCCCTGGGTCCTGCAGTGCTCGTGCTGCGGCCACGGTGATGGCCCTGCCGTAGGCCAGAGCCGTTCTCAGAGCTGGAGACGAGATTCGAACTCGCAACCGCCTGTTTACAAGACAGGTGCGCTACCGTTGCGCCACTCCAGCGGGATGGGGCCGGTCGATCACGACCGGCCCCGACATGCTACCGGGCCAGGTCAGCCCTGGCCGCCATCGGAGGCACCGCCACTGTCGGAGGCGCCACCGCCGTCGGACGGGGCGGGCGCGCCGCCGCCCGCGGCCCGCACGGCCTCGAGCAGGGCACCGGGGGTGGACCAGTCCTGGAACTCGGTGCCGTCGATCTCCACGTAGGGAGTGACGGAGGTCTTCTCCTGGGCGTAGCCGTTCGCCGTCTGGCGCACCCAGCCCTGGTAGGTGCGGCCGTCGATGCAGCTCTGAACGCTGTCGGAGGCACCGGCCTGCTGCGCGAACTCCCACATCTCCTCGTTGCTCAGGCCCGCGGTGCCCTGCGTGGGCTGATTGTCGAACATGGCCTGCTGGAAGGCGAGGGCGTTGTCGGGGTCGTCCTCGTACACGCACGCCAGTGCGTTGGCCGAGCGGGTGGAGAAGTCACCGGAGCTGGAGGAGCGGTCCATGATGCGACGGGGCACCAGGTGCACGGTCGCCTCCTCCTGCTCGACGATGGTCTGCAGGTCCGCGCCGTTGACCTCCTCGAAGGTGCCGCAGTGGGGGCACATGAAGTCCAGGTGGACCTCCAGCACCGGCTTGCCGGAATCGCTGGGGGCGCCCAGGGTCAGGTACCCCTGGCCCTCGGGGATTCCCTGCGGCGTCGCTACCGGGCCCTCGGGCTGCAGCGAGCGGTAGATGAGGTATCCGGCCCCGGCCAGGAGCACGAGAGCGGCGATGGTGATCACGGCGATGACCACGGAGCGCACGGTGCGCTGCCGGCGCAGCTCGGCCTGGCGCTGCTTGCGGATGGCTTCCCGCTGCGCCTCACGGCGGCTCTGCGCTGACTTCGACGACGAGGCCATTTTCTCTCCTCACCCCCGGGTGGGGCGCTGCGGATGGACGGGACGGGGGCGAGTGTAACCCCCGCAGGTCAACGTCCGAGGGGCCGGGACCACGCTCCGGGTATGCCCGGAAGGTAGCTCAGCGGCGCCAGACGGCGATGTCCTCGAGTCTGGGGCCCGCGCCGAAGGGGAAGTAGTCCACCGCCCCGCCGCGCGCAAGGATCGTCGTGACCACCGCGACCACCAGCAGCAGCAGGAGCACGGCCAGCACTGCCGACCACACCCGGTCCGGGGCGGCGGCGTCCACCATGCGATGCGCACCCGCCCGGGTGGTGCGACTGCCGATCCCCACCCAGGTGATGAGCAGGGTCACTGCCATCGCGGTCGCGAAGGCAATGCCGTCGGGCGGTGGGGCGGCGCGCAGCACGGTCCAGGCTGCGTCCACGGCGATGCCCACCAGCAGGCCCAGCAGCAGCGGGAGCAGCGCCTGGAGCGCGATCTCGACCAGGGACAGCAGCATCCGCAGGGGGACAGCAGCCCCCACGGCCCACTGCGCGCCCGATCCCGCGGCGCCGCGGAGGCGTCGCTGCGCGAGGGCCTGATGGGACCGCTCCCAAGTGCGGGCCAGGGTTCCCAGCACCAGCAGCAGCACCAGCGAGATGTATGGGGCCACGGCGGCCAGGCCGATCAGCAGCAGGTGCCCCGTCCACACCAGCAGGGGCCGGCGCGGCGGCGGGACGGGGACCGACCAGGGACCGTACGGGGTCATCTGCCCGGGCATGGCACCAGGCGCGGCCCACCCGGGCGCCGGGGGCACCTGGGCAGGGGCTTGCACTACCGGGGCATGACTGCGCATCTGCGGTGCAGGCACGACCTGGGGGCTGCGCTGCACCGGGTACCCCCCGCCGTTCCCTGGAGGCTGCGCATGCTGCGGCACCACGGGCATCTGCCGGGTCGGGGCGCCCATCACCGGCAGCACCTCGGTGGCCGGCCCGCGGTCCGGGATCGGCTCCGTTCGAGGCCCCGAAGCAGAGGGATGGTCCACCACCGGCAGCGCGGCGGTGGGCGAGTCGATCGGTTCGAGGACCTGGGTGTCGTCCGTCCCGGCGGGGATCACCTGCGTGCGGTGGAGCGATGGCGGTCCCTCAGCCGCAGGGAGCGCCTCGGTCACTCCCTCCGGGGGTGCGTGGCGATCGGCCTCATGCGCGACTGTGGGCGCCCCGCCCTCGAGGGCGGGCGCGCCCCCCACGTAGGCAGCGGTCTCACCCACCGGCGCGCCACCCACGACGGCAGCGGTCGCACCCCCCGGCGCGTCGGCCCCGCGCCCGGCGCTGCCGCCTGCCTCGGTGCCAGGCGGCACCGCGCCGGCTCCAGCGACAGGCAGCGCTGCTGTGCGACCGCCGGCCTCGAAGACCTCCGTTGGACCGGGGTCGTCGTAATGGGTGAGGTCGAGATCGGCGAGCTGCTCGAGCAGCTCCTCGGGGCGGGGCCGCTGCTCCGGATCCGCCTGCAATGCACTGCGCAGCCACCGTGCCAGTTCCGCGGGTGCGCCCTCGACGTCGATCTCGCCGCGCTCGGCGCGCAGGAACACCAGGTCCGCGCGGCCACCCCCGTACGGTTCGCGACCTGTGGCCGCGAAGGCCAGCAGGGCGGCCCACGCCCACCAGTCACCTGCCTCCCCGGTGTGGTTGGTGCGCACCACCTCGGGATCGAGGTAGGCGGCGGTGCCCATCACGAGGCCGGTGGAGGTCAAGCGCGACTCCTCGGCGGCGATGGCGATGCCGAAGTCGATGATCACCGGGTCCAGCCGGTCCCCGTCGGGGTCGAAGCCGTCCAGGTCCTCGTCGGTGGCGCCGCGCAGCAGCACATTGCTCGGCTTGAGGTCACGGTGCACCACACCGGCGGCATGGATGTCCCGCAGGGTCTCCCCCATCACCAGGCCCAGTTCGCGCACGGCCTCGGGGTGCAGCCCGCCCCGGCTGCGCACGGCGTCCTCGAGGGTGGGCCCCGGGATGAACTCGGTGACCACGAAGGCCTCGCCGGAGTCGAGCTCGGCATCGAGGATCCGCACGATGTTGTCGTTGCGCACCCGCTGCTGGGCTGCCACCTCTCGGGCCAGCCGCTCCCGGGCACGCGGATCATCGGAGATCTCGTGGCGCAGGAGCTTGACCGCGACGTCGTTGCCGTCGGCGTCCCGGCCCCGGTAGACGATCCCCATGCCCCCGGCGCCGATGCGTCCCTGGATCTCGTAGCCGGAGTCCTCAGCGAGCGCGACGAGCCGCGGATCGCGGCGCGCCGGGCGACGAGGGCGGGGATCGACCATGGTGGCCATGCTACGAGGCGGGTGCTGCGGCCGGGGTCCCGTTGCGCTCGTTCCGGCGTTCCCTCACCTCACCTGCACGGCTCCTGCACAGGGGGCCAGCCACACCCGAGCGATACCCCTGAGGGGTATAGGATCGCATCGAGGGGTTAATTCCCGCCCCGGCCTAGCGGTGCGCTCTGGTCCGCCCAAGGGGCGCGTCCCGGCCCAGCCAAAGGGCGCGCCCCGGCCTCACCGAGGAACCTGCGCCCCCACCCCACCGATACGAGACGAAGGAGCACGACATGAGCACCTCCACCTACGGACTGACCGGCCTGACCTGCGGCCACTGCGTGAACGCGGTGACGGAGGAGGTCTCCGCGATCGAGGGCGTCTCCGACGTGAAGGTCGACCTGGTCACCGGGGGCACCTCCACCCTCACGCTGACGGCTGACCGCGAGGTGTCCAAGGACGCCCTCGCGGCCGCGGTCGACGAGGCCGGCGACTACCAGCTCACCGACGCCCCCGCCTGAGGCGGGCCCGGGTTCGGCCACGGCCGCCCCTCGACCCCGCCTCCCGCACGTGAGACGATGCGCGCGCGGTGCCGCACAGCCTCGGCGCCGCGGCGCCGCGCGGCGTCGACACGCACCCGGGCACGGCCCGGCCGGCACGAAGGGGGAACCATGCGCTCGAACCTGTTCGACGCCTCGAACCAGGAGAAGCAGACCAACGACCGCTGGACGCTGCAGTCCTCGAAGATGCTGCGGTGCGCCCTGCACCCGCAGGCACCCGAGATCATCTCCGCGGCCGGAGCCATGGTCGCCTACCAGGGGCAGATGGACTTCTCGTACCAGGGCTCCGGCGGCGGCATGAAGCTGCTGAAGAAGATGGTCAGCGGGGAGGGCGCCAACATGATGCGCACCCGCGGCCACGGCGAGGTGTTCTACGCCCGCCAGGCCCACGAGATCTTCCTGATCCAGCTCGAGGGCGATGCCCTCACCCTGAACACCAAGAACCTCCTGGCCTTCGACAGCACTATCCAGTGGGACATCCGTGCCCTCGGCGGCGGCGGCATGATGGCCGGTGGTCTGTTCAACCTGTTCCTGCAGGGGCAGGGCATGGTGGCGGTGACCTCCGACGGCCCACCGATGCTGCTGGACTGCTCGCGCCAGCCCACGTACGTGGACCCGCAGGCAGCCGTGTGCTGGTCGGCGAACCTGCAGCCCCAGATCAAGAACGACTTCAAGATGGGCTCCCTGATCGGGCGCGGCTCGGGCGAGTCGTTCCAGCTGGCCTTCCACGGCCCCGGCTTCGTGGTGGTCCAGCCCTCCGAGGGCATCCCGGTCGTCGCTGCTTCCTGAGCCCCGAGCCGACCGGCGGGTCCACCACGAGCCGCCGGTCGCCATCACTGCCGCCTACGATGAACCGGTGAGCTCCTCCACCCCCCGCTCGCTCGAGGTCGAACTCGATGCCCTGGGTCCCACCGCTCTGCGCAAGGCATCCTCCGATGCCGGCGCCATGTTCGCGGCCGACGTCTCCGGTGCGGCCCCCGGGATGATCGACCCCCTGCCGATGGTGGTCACCGCTTCCGACTGGGAGCACCTGGCGGGCGGTCTGGTGCAGCGTGCACGCCTGATGGACGCGCTGTACGCGGACCTCTACGGCCCCCGCACCGTGTTCGGCTCCGATGTGGCACCCACCGCGCAGCTGCTCGACGACCCGGCCTACCTGCGCACCGCCGTGGGCATCCCCGCCCGCGGATCCCACAGCCTGTTCGCCCTCACCTGCACCGTGGGCCGCGCGGCCGACGGCGAGTGGAAGGTGATCCGCGACGAGATCGACGTCCCGCACGGGGCCGGCGCCGCCCTGGAGATGCGCCGGGTGCTGTCCCGCTGCGCCCCAGGCCTGTACCGCTCCACCGAGCTGCGCCGCCTGCACCCCTTCTTCGATCGGATCCGCGCTGCACTGGACCATCGCGGGCGCACTGACGGCGGCGCGGGCCGGGCCGTGGTGCTGATGGGGGAGGAGGAGGATCCCTTGCGGGCCTTCGACCACCACTGGTTCGCGAACCTCCTGGGCGCCCCCGTGGTCTCCGCCACCGACCTGCGCACCGGTGCCGGGTCGCTCACCCTGCGCGTACCCGGCGTGCAGGCCGATCCGGCCGAGGCCGTGGACACCCTGATCCGTCTGGCCCCCTCCGGGCAGGTGGACCCCTTGGACCTGGGCCCCACTGCCCTGCGCGGTGTGACGGGACTGGTGGAGGCTGCACGCAACGGCGACGTCGAGGTGCTCAATCCGCTGGGGGCCGGGCTGCTGGAGAACCCCGCACTGCGCAGCGCCCTGCCCGACCTGTGCCGACAGATGCTCCATGAGGACCTGGTGCTCCGCTCCGCCTCCGAGGAGAACGGCACCGCCTGGTCCCCCGTGCTGTCCTTGGACCCGAGCGGCGCGGTGGAGCCCGTCGAACGACCCGTCACCCTGCAGCTGATGGTCCTGGCCGGGCACGACGGGTACGAGGTGCTGCCCGGCGGCGTGGCCACCACCGTGGACGATGCCCCGCCCGCGGTGAAGGACGTATGGGTGCTGGTGCCGGAGTCCGACAGCGCCGGCGCAGCCGCACCGGCATCCCCCACCACCGTCAGCCGCTCGGTGCTGCCTGCGTACCCCGCGATGACCCGCTCGATCGGCTCGGACCTGTTCTGGTTCGGCCGCTACCTGGAGCGGGTGGACCTGACCGCGCGCCTGCTGCGCACCGTGCTGGACACCACCAACGATCTCGGCTCCGAGCGCGGAAGCAGTGCGCGCACCGCGCTGTCGGTGCTGCTGAGAGCCGTCACGGACGTCACCACCACCTTCCCCGGCTTCCACCGGATCGACCTGCAGGACGCCGAGGAGGTGCACACCGAGATCGCCTCCCTGCTGACCGCGGTGGACCGGCCCGGCTCCCTCGCGCAGTCGTTCTCGGCTCTCGCCCACACCACCCGCACCCTGCGGGACCTGGTCTCCGATGACATCTGGCCGGTGATCGCGCGCATGCGGGCGCGGATCCGCTCCCTGTCCCGCATGGAGTCCCAGCCGCTGGAGCCTGCCCTCACCGACATCATCGACGGCTGCCTCACCCTCTCCGGGGCCGTCACCGACTCGATGCCGCGCAACATCGGGTGGGACCTCACCGAGACCGGCCGCCGCATCGAGCGCACCCTGGGGCTGCTGGCACTGCTGCGCGCCAGCCTGGGCCACCGCAGGCCGGGAGCGTCCGAGGCGCGCATCACCCAGGCGGTCGCGGTGATCACCGAGTCCGGAGCCTCCTACCGGCGCTACTACCATGCCGCGGTCCAGCCGGAGCTGCTGCTCGAGCTGCTGCTGGCCGACGCCACCCTGCCGCGCTCGCTCGCCTTCCAGCTGGAGCGCCTGGGTGCCGGCCTGGACCGCCTGCCCGAGCCCACGCCCTCGCCCGAGCTGCGGGCGCCTCTGAGCGCACTGCGCACCCGCGTCGGCGGCTGGACGCCCCGCGACCTGCTGCGTCCGGTCGGCGATCCCGCCGACGACGCTCCCACCGTGCTGCTGGACGAAGCCAGCTCCGCGATCTCCTCGCTGCGCGAACTGGCCGGTGCGCTCGAGGACGTCTACTTCCGGCCCACCGAGTCCACCGCCCCCTGGGGGTTCGACGATGTCTGAGCAGCTGCCCCCGGTCCCGCTGCGCCTGGACGACCACAGCGCGGTGGAGGCCGTCGACTACTCCGTGCACCACCTGACCTCGTACACCTACGCCAAGCCCGTCAGCCGCAACTACGGCCGAGCGCACGTGGAACCCCGGGCCACCCCCTACCAGCGAGTGCTCTCCCACGAGGTCTCCGTGGACCCTGCTCCCGCCCGGCTCAGCACGCACACCGACTTCTACGGCAACTCCTCGACCTACCTGCTGGTGGATGAGCACCACGATCACCTGGAGGTGCACTCCCGGGCACGGGTCTCCGTGGCCGAGCGGCGCTACCCCAGCGAGACCATGTCCCGCCCGTTCGAGAGCTGCCGCCCGGAGAACTGGGGCCCGCTGATGCCGGCGGCCAGCATCGACTTCACCCAGCCGTCGCCCCGGATCCGCACCGGTGGGGCGGTCGAGGAGATCGCCTCCGAGGTGTTCGTCCCCGAGCGCCCCACCGGCGAGTGCCTGGCCCACCTCACCGCGCTGATCCACACCGACTTCACCTATGACTCCGGGGCCACCACGGTGACCTCGACCCTGGAGGAGGTGCTCAGCGCCCGGCACGGCGTGTGCCAGGACTTCGCCCACGTGGGCGTGGCGGTGGCACGGTCCGCCGGGCTGGCCGCCCGGTACGTCTCGGGCTACCTGCGCACCGCGCGCAGTACCGACGGGGCGCTCGGCACCCAGCCGGACGGCGAGATGGTGGGCTCGGCCGCCTCCCACGCCTGGCTGAGCGTGCTGGTGCCCGGGACGGGCTGGGTGGACATCGATCCCACCAACCGCACCTTCGTCGATCAGCGCTTCGTGACCACCGCCTGGGGACGCGACTACACCGATGTGCCCCCGCTCAAGGGGATCGTGGTGGGTCCGCCCGGAGCCACCAGCACGCTGTCGGTCGCGGTGGGTGTGGTACCGGTGAGCACACAGGGCTGACAGGGTTCCCTCGCTCACGCAGGGCCCGCACAGCGCACCCGAGGACACGCTCGCCGTCTCGGGCTGAACGGTCTCCTTCCGCAGGTAACAGGGCGTAACCTGGATTCCTCCTGAGTACGAGAGAAGGAATCCCCCATGAGTTCACCCGCCCCCGGGCCCGGCGCCTCCGGTGCGCCGGCTCCCGCTCCCGCTCCCCCGCCCAGCACGGCGATCCCTGCACCGAAGGCTCTCGCCAAGGCGCTCGAGGACGGCATGTACGCCAAGGCGACCACGCCCTACGGCCGCATGTTCCTGCTGTCCCTGACCGGCGGCGCGTTCATCGCCTGGGGCTTCATCTACATGGTCACCTCCCAGCAGGGGATGACCGAATGGCCCACCGGCATCGCCAAGGTCCTCGGCGGTGTCGTGTTCTCCGTGGGCCTGGGACTGGTCGTGATGAGCGGATCGGACCTGTTCACCGGCACCACCATGACCGTCATGCCGTGGCTGTCCAAGCGGATCACCGCCGGCAAGATGCTCGCTCACTGGGGTATCTCCATCACCGGCAACTTCATCGGCTCCGCGCTGATGGCGCTGCTGATCCTGCTGGCCGGCGTGCACGCCTCCAATGGCGGGGCATGGGGCCTGATCACGCTGAACACCTCGCTGGCCAAGGTCTCCTACGACTGGCCGCGCGCCTTCTTCCTGGGCCTGCTGGCCAACTTCGCCGTGTGCCTCGCGGTGTGGATCGCGACCGCCGGCAAGACGGTCACCGACAAGATCCTCGCTGTGATCGGCCCGATCTCGCTGTTCGTGGCCACCGGCCTCGAGCACTCGGTGGCCAACATGTTCATGCTGCCGATGGGCCTGATGGTCAAGTACGGTGCCGGGGACGAGTTCTGGAACGGTGCCGCCGTCCAGGAGGCCGGAGTGACCGTCGATGACTTCGCCGCGCTGACGCCGCTGTCCGTGGTGTGGGACAACCTGATCCCGGTGATCCTCGGCAACATCGTCGGTGGTGCCGTGTTCGTGGGCGTCTACTTCTGGCTGGCCTACAACAAGCCGGAGACCTCCGCCGCGAAGGAAGAGGCCCGCAAGGACAGCTGACCCGGAGACAGCTGTCCCTAAGGGCAGCCTGCCCTGGTGGGCCGGGCTCCCGCCCGCCCCCGCCGCTCGACCACCATCGCGCACCCCTCGGAGCATCGGGGGGTGCGCGGTGCTGTCGGGGGTGCGTCAGCCCCCTCACACCACCCTCTCCCCCACGAATTCCGCGTATAAAGTGGTGCGGAAATCTGCGCGCTGCGGCGCGCTCCCGTCCGGCGCATCCGTGCGCCACGAGACCGAGGTGAGATGTCCTCCTCCCCGCAGTCCCTCCGCCTGGCCGTCATCGGATCCGGCCCCGCCGGCGTGTACGCCGCAGAGACCCTGCTGCGCTCCGAGCCCGTGAAGTCCGGGCGCCTGGAGGTCCAGGCCGACATCTTCGACAGGCTCCCCGCCCCGTTCGGGCTGATCCGCTACGGCGTGGCCCCGGACCACCCGCGCATCAAGGGGATCATCACCGCGCTGCACCGCATCCTGGGCCGCGGCGACATCCGCTTCCTGGGGGACGTGGAGTTCGGCACCGATCTGACCATCGAGGACCTGCGCGAGCACTACGACGCGGTCGTGTTCGCCACCGGCGCCCTGAAGGACGCCGATCTGGACATCCCCGGCATCGAACTGGACGGCTCCTACGGTGCCGCCGACTTCGTGGCCTGGTACGACGGGAACCCGGACTATCCGCGCACCTGGCCGCTGGAGGCCGAGCAGGTCGCGGTGATCGGCAACGGCAACGTGGCCCTCGACGTGGCCCGCGTGCTGTCCAAGAGCGCCGACGAGCTGCTGCGCACCGAGATCCCCGCCAACGTGCACGAGGGGCTGGCCGCCGCCCGCACCACCGATGTGCACGTGTTCGGCCGCCGCGGACCCGCCCAGGCCAAGTTCTCGCCGCTGGAGACCCGCGAGCTGGCCCACCCCAAGGGTGTGCAGGTGGTCATGGACCCCCGCGACCTCGAGCAGATCAGCGAGGCCGAGTGGGAGGCCATCAAGGCCGACAAGCGCACCGACCAGGTGGTGCAGAGCTTCGTGAACTGGCTCGAGGAGCAGCAGCGCCGCGAGGCCGCGGGCGAGGAGCCCACCGACCACCACGGCGGGCCCGTCACCCGGCGCCTGCACATGCACTTCTGGCATCGGCCCGTCGAGGTGCTCGGCGAGGACGGGAACGTCACCGGCATGCGCTTCGAGCGCACCCGGCTCGACGAGGAGGGGCGCCTGGAGGGCACCGGCGAGTTCGTCGACTACGAGATGCAGGCCGTGTACCGCGCAGTGGGGTACTTCGGCAGCGAGCTTGCCGGGATCCCCTACGACTCCTCCCGCGGCGTGATCAGCAACGCCGCAGGCCGTGTCACCGAGGCGGATGGCACCGTGCTGCCGGGCCTGTACGCCAACGGCTGGATCAAGCGCGGCCCCGTCGGCCTGATCGGTGCGACCAAGTCCGATGCGATCGAGACCGTGGGCTCCCTGCTGGAGGACCTCGAGTCCGGGCAGCTGCCCACCGCGCCGGAGCGCGACAACGACGCGATCGTGCGCCTGCTGGACTCCCGTGGGGTGCAGTACACCACGTGGGAGGGCTGGATCGCGCTGGACGCGCACGAGAAGGCCCTCGGTGCGGCCGCGGTGGATGCCGACGGCGAGCCGCGCGCCCGCATCAAGGTCGTGGACCGCGAGGAGATGGTCCGCATCTCCCGCGAGGGCGCACCGCAGCCCACGCACGCCTGAGCCGCGCACGAGCAGCAGGCACCCCGCCGCAGGGCCGGGGGCCGGACCGGAGCCCCGGCCCCGGCCCCCGGCCCTTCTGCATTGCCCGGCGCCGTGGCGGCCGCGGCTGTGAGACCCGGAACAGCACGACCCGCGCACGGTGCAGGGAGGCACCCCGCCGCTATCGTGGAATGATTGTTCCACAATCGAGAGGCGATCCCATGCTCACCATCACCTACGACCGCTTCGGCGATCCCGCCGACGTCCTGCGCACCGCCGAGGCCGATGCCCCTGTTCCGGCCGCCGGCGAGGCGCTGCTGAGGATGACCCTCGCCCCGATCCACCACCACGACCTGTGGACGATCCGCGGCTCCTACGGCGTCCGCCCCGCGCTGCCCTCCGGCGCCGGCAGCGAGGCCGTCGCGGTGGTGGAGGCGCTCGGCGAGGGCGTCGAGGGCTACGCCGTCGGCGACCGTGTCGCGGCGACCGGGATCACCGGAGCCTGGGCGGAGCTGTTCACCGCCCCCGCCTCCTCGCTGGTCCCGGTGCCGGCCGAGCTGCCGGACGAGTCCGCCGCCCAGCTCCTGGCCATGCCCTTCAGCGCCGTCTCCCTGCTCGAGCACCTCGACCTCGCTCCCGGCGAGGTGCTCGTGCAGAACGCCGCGACCGGGGCCGTCGGCCGCCTCGTCGCGCAGTTCGCTCGGCTGCGCGGGATCCGCGTCATCAGCCTGGTGCGGCGCGGCAGCGGCGTCGAGGAGCTCGCCGCGCAGGGCATCGGGGACGTCGTCGCCACCGATCGGGAGGACTGGCAGGAGCAGGCGCGTGCGCTGATCGGAGAGGCGCGCGTCGCAGCGGGGCTGGACTCCGTGGGCGGCGAGGCGGCGGGCCAGGTGCTCTCGCTGCTCGGGGACGGCGGTCGCCTGGTGGTCTTCGGGGCGATGGGCGACTCGACCATGGCGCTCCCCTCGGGCCCGATCATCTTCCGCGATCTGAAGGTCGAGGGCTTCTGGGGCTCCCGGGTCTCGGCGGAGATGGCGCCGGAGGTGCGTCGCCGGCTCATCGGCGAGATCTTCTCCGGCCTGCTCTCCGGCGAGGTCACCCTGCCGGTCGCGGCCACCTTCCCGCTGGAGGAGGTCGCCGCCGCCGTGGCGGCCACGCTGACCGACGGCCGACAGGGCAAGGTGCTGCTGCGCCCGTGAGCAGCATGCCGCAGCACGAGGAACCCCGGCGGGATCGATCCCGCCGGGGCTCCTCGCACCTGCCCGACGCCTGCAGGCAGGACGCGGGGCGGTCAGTCGTCGGTGACGGTGACGACCACCGGGATGTTGCCCCGGGTGGCGTTCGAGTACGGGCACACCTGGTGCGCGGCGTCGGCCAGCGCCTGGGCGGTGTCGTGGTCGAGCTCCGGGATGACCACCTCGAGCTCGACGGCGAGCGAGAAGCCGCCGGACTCCTCGGAGCCGATGGTGACGCGGGCGCCGACGCTCGAGCCGTCGATCGCGACCTTCTGCTGCCGGGCGACGGCCTGCAGGGCGGAGTGGAAGCAGGCGGAGTACCCGGCGGCGAAGAGCTGCTCGGGGTTGGCGCCGGCGCCGGTGCCGCCCATGGCGGTCGGGACGGCGAGGTCGAAGGCGAGATCCGACTCGGCGACATCGACGTGGCCGTCGCGGCCGCCGCCGGTGGCCAGGGCTTCGGTGGTGTAGAGGGGCTTCATGGGTGTCCTTGCTCCTGGTTCTGGAGTGCGGTGAGGGCGGAGTCGATCGCGGCGGTGGCCGCATCCCGGTCCACCCGGGTCATGACCAGCGCGCTGATCAGCAGCGCGACGCAGGTCTCGACGAGCTGCGCGCGCTCCTGCGGCGACTGGTCGGGGCGTCGGGCCTGCACGCCGCGGGTGAAGGCGGCGATCAGCTCGGCGCGGTAGGCGCGCACGGCCTCGGCGATCCCGTCGTCCCGGGCGAGCCCGGAGCAGGCGGTGTTCACCAGCAGGCATCCGTCGGAGAGGGTGCGGCCGGACGGGTCCGCGAACAGCGCGCGGGCCGCGAGGAAGTAGCGCTCGAGAGCATCGGGGGCGACCTCGGGCGCGCACAGCGGGGCGAGCCCGGGGCGGACGACACGCTCGAGGTAGTCCTCGATCGCGGCGTCGAACAGACCGCGCTTGGAGCCGAAGGCATGGTAGATGCTGCTGGCGTTCAGTCCGGTGGCCCGCTGGAGGCTCACCATGGAGGCGCCCTCGTACCCTTCGCTCCAGAACACGTCGCGGGCGGAGCGCACGGTGTCCTCCCGCACGAAGGCGGACTGTCGTCCCATGACCCCTCCTGCTCGCTGCCTGCTCGTCGTCGTTCCTCGCCCGGACTGTCGGCGCCGGGCACGACCCACTATAGTGGAACGATCATTCCAATCGAGCTCGGAGGTCGCGATGCTCACCCTCGGCTCGATCCTGGCCCTCGCCGCGGCCGCTCTCCACGTGGTCATCTTCCGCCCGGAGTCCATCGCCTGGGGCGGGGCGCAGGCGCAGAAGGTGTTCGGCGATCAGAGTCCGCAGGAGGTTGCCGCGACCGCGCTGCTGCTGAGCTCCCCCGCGCAACGCGCCGCCGCCATGAAGCAGGGCGCGCTCCCGATGCTGGCCGTGCTCGCGACGGCGATCGGCCTGCCGCTCTGACCCTCCCCGTCCACAGAGCGCCCGGGCGCCCTCAGCGGCGGATCGAGGCGAGGTGGTCGGCGATGCGGTCCACGGCGTCGGCGAGCACGTCGGCCTGCGGGAGGGTCACCAGACGCAGGTGGTCGGGCTCGGGGTAGTTGAATCCGGTGCCGTGGTTGACCAGCAGCTTCTTCGAGCGCAGCAGGTCGTAGGCGAACTCCTCGTCGCTGTCGATCCGGTACATCTCCAGGTCCAGCTTCGGGAACATGTACAGCGCACCCTCGGCCTTGACCACGCTCACCCCGGGGATCTCACTGAGGCCCTCGTAGGCCACGTCCCGCTGCTCGCGCAGCCTGCCGCCCGGCAGCACCAGGTCGTTGATGGACTGGTAGCCGCCCAGTGCCGTGGCCACCACGTGCTGGGCCGGGACATTGGGGCACAGCCGCATGTTGGAGAGCACCTCGAGTCCCTCGATGAAGCTGGTGGCATCGTCCTGGGGGCCGTACAGGGTCATCCAGCCGGCCCGGAACCCGGCCACCCGGTACGCCTTGGACAGCCCGTTGAAGGTGATCGTCAGCAGGTCCGGAGCGAGGGACGCGATCGGGGTGTGCACCGCATCGTCGTAGAGGATCTTGTCGTAGATCTCGTCGGCCAGGATCAGCAGGCCGTGCTTGCGGGCCACCTCCACGATCTCGCGCAGCACCCGCTCGGGGTAGACAGCGCCAGTGGGGTTGTTGGGGTTGATCACCACGATGGCCTTGGTGCGCTCGGTGATCCTGTCGGCGATGTCGCTGACATCGGGCCACCAGCTGTCCTGCTCATCGCAGCGGTAGTGGACAGCGCGCCCGCCGGCCAGGGAGACGGCGGCGGTCCACAGCGGGTAGTCGGGCTGCGGGATTAGCACCTCGTCGCCGTCGTCCACCAGCGCCTGGCAGACCATCTGGATCAGCTCGGAGACCCCGTTGCCCAGGAACACGTCGTCCAGCTCGATGCCGGGCATGCCGCGCATCTGGTAGTACTGCGCCACGGCACGCCGGGCCGCGGGAATGCCGCGCGAATCGGAGTACCCCTGGGCCGTGGGCAGGTTCTTGATCATGTCCACGAGGATCTCGTCGGGCGCCTCGAATCCGAAGGGGGCGGGGTTGCCGATGTTGAGCTTGAGGATCTGGTGGCCCTGAGCCTCCATGCGCGCGGCCTCCGCCGGGACCGGCCCGCGGATCTCGTAGCAGACGTCGCGCAACTTGGAGGACTGGGTGAGGATCATCGGGCGCTCCTGGGTCATGGGGTGGGGACAGAGTAGCGGCTGCCGGGCCGACGGCTCCGGTCTCGCACCCAGGCTCACCTGCCGCACCGTCCGGATCGACGGCCAGGAGCTGCAGACTGGAGGTCGAGGACAGGCGCGTCACCCCCGATCTGGCCGACAAGGAGGGGCGGATGGGGGTGGGGAGCCGCATGCATGGGGCGGGACCGGGACGGGCGGATCGCGCCTCGGCCGGCCCTCCACAGGATCCCGGCCGGGGATGCATCCGGCGCCTCCCATCTGACATGCTTCCGGTGACGACGCACGCCCTGCGCGCACCCGGCGCGAGAGCAGACCACGAGGGGAAGCCATGACCGAGACCACCGGCGATGTCGATGCTCAGGACGAGCCCACCATCTACACGGCCTACGAGATCGACTTCATGCTGAACCTGCGCCCCACCGCACAGGGCGCGGTCACGCGGGAGCAGATCGGCCTGCGCAGCGCCCCGGAGGAGGCCCGCGAGTTCGTGACCGCCGCGGTCACCTCCGGCCTGCGGGCACGGGGAAAGGTGGAGCGCTCGGACGACGGCCAGTGGCTGCTGGGCGAGGAGGGCCAGGTGATCGCCACCGCGCTGACCGCCGCCGATCGCTGGATGGGGATCGCGCTGGCCGAGGGCGATGCGATGCGCATGGCCTTCGTGATCAAGGCCAACGAGGCCATCCTGATGCTCACGCAGGACGAGCTGGACTCCTTCATCGTCTCGGCCCTGCCGGACGCCGAGCAGGTGCCGGCCTCTGTGGGAGAGGTAATCTCCGCGTTCCTGGCCGAGGGCCGCGAACGCACCGTCTCCCTGCGACGCACCGATGGCGCTGATCCGTCGGCTACGGTCCCGCTGATGTTCCATGTCGAGGAGGACGGCCACTGGCAGGTCGGTCATCTGCCGCTGGACGACCAGGGCGTGCTGTCGGTCTCGGAGCTGCCGCGCGACGGCGTCGAGCAGGCCGTGCGCTCGCTGTGGCAGAACGGCGCCAGCGAGGCGCCTGGCGCCTGAAGCATCGTCGCGCCTGAGGCATCGGTGCGCCTGAGGCGTCGTTCCGCACGCTCAGGTGGCAGG
>NZ_JALXKT010000120.1:0-1415 GCF_025144775.1 Brachybacterium sp. p3-SID957
CTGGCTCTTCAACTTTGAGCGTGGTGGGGCCCTGAAGTAGGGCTCGCGGCCCTACGCCAGCATGGGTGTTGTCTAGACATCTCATGAGCGAGGACCGCGAGCGTGCACAAGCCTACGTTCGACGTCGATGCGGCGTCGATCCTGTTCAACCTGTCCGGTTACCGAGTCGTCTCGGCCACCCCTGGCGTCGGCGTTGAGCAACCGCGGCAGGTGCTGATCGAGACGACCACGAGCGAGGGCGCCTGCCCCTCCTGCGGGGTGCTGTCCTCGCGGATCCAGGCAAGACCTACCCAGCGCGTGAAGGACGTGCCGTGCGGGGGTGAGCGGCTCGACGTGCTCGTGCGCAAGCGCCGCTACGCCTGCCGTGAGTCGTTGTGCCCGCGGCGGTCGTTCACCGAGGAGACCGAGCAGCTGCCCGCGCGGGCGAGGGTCACGACCCGGCTGACCGAGCAGGTGATATCCGCCTGCCGGGCCGAGCCGCGGGCGGTGTCCCGGGTCGCGCACGAGGCGCACCTGTCCTGGCCCACGGTGATGCGGATGCTCACCACCACCCTGGACCTGGACACCGGCGTGGACCGCCGGCACGTGCGGCACCTGGGGATCGATGAGCACCGGTTCCGCACCGTGCGCTACCTGCGCGACCCGGACACCCACGCGGTGAAGCGGGTCGAGCCGTGGTCCATCGTGTTCACCGACCTCGACGACGGCGCGATCCTGGACGTCGTCGACGGGCGCCGCGGCAAGGTCGTCACCTCCTGGCTCGCAGCGCGGCCGCGGTGGTGGCGCCGACGCGTGCAGGTCGTCGCCCTGGACATGTCCAGTGAGTTCCGGGCCGCGGTCCGCAAGGCACTACCGCGGGCGAAGGTCAGCGTGGACCACTGGCACGTGGTGCGGCTGGCCAACGAGATGGTCACCAAGGTGAGGAGGCGCCGGGTGTGGGAGCTGCACGAGCGCCGAGGGCGGGCGACCGACACCCCGTGGAAGTACCGCAAGCTGCTCACCTGCGCCGGTGACCGGCTCACCGTCCGGCAGCGCACCAAGCTGCAGCAGATCCTGGCCGAGGACGTCGAGCTGGCCGTCGCGTGGGGCATCAAGGAACACGTCCGCCAGGTCCTCACCGCCACCGACACGCCCTCCTTCCAGCGGCACTGGGCCGGCCTCGAGCGTGCCGTGCGAGCCACCCACCTGCCCGAGCCGGCCGCGCTGTTCCGCACGCTGCGCGCCTGGCGTCGTGAGCTGCTCACCTTCTGCCGAACCAGGGTCACGAACGCTCGCACCGAGGCGGCGAACCTGACCGCCAAGACGATCAAGAGGGTCGGGCGCGGGTACCGCAACCATCGGAACTACAGATGCCGCATCATTGGCTATGCGCCCCGACCGATCGCGGCGTGAACACCCAGCACCACGCTCAAAGT
>NZ_JALXKT010000121.1:0-1127 GCF_025144775.1 Brachybacterium sp. p3-SID957
ACGGTTGTAGAACACCTCGATGTACTCGAAGATCGCGTTCGCGAGCTCGATGCGCGTCTTCCACTTCTTCCGGTTCAGCAGCTCGATCTGCATCGTCGACCAGAACGACTCCATCATCGCATTGTCGAGGCCATCGCCGACGGTCCCGAACGACGGCAGCAGTCCCGCTGAAAGTATCTTCTGGGTGAAGACCCAGGAGGTGAGCTGGACTCCATGATCCGCACGAACGATCCCTCCGGGCCCTGGCTGACGTGCACGGATTGCCATGTCCAGAGCGTTCACGACCAGGGTGGAGTCCTGTTTGGAGTCGATAGCCCAGCCGATGATCTTGCGGCTACAAGCATCCAGCACGGCGGCGCAGTAGACCTTGCCCTCCCGGGTGGGATGCTCGGTGATGTCCGTGACCCACAACTCGTTCAGCGCGAGACGGAGAAATTCGCGGTTGACGAGGTCGTCCGCTGTGGCGGCCCGTTGTGTCGCTTGATTCTGGCTGGGCCTGGAAGGCCGCCGATTTCGGCGCGAGTCATGATGACGGTGATGAGCCGGCTGGAGCAAGGAATGTTCATTCCGATGGTGAGCTCGGCGTGGATCCGGCGGTAGCCGTAGGTGCCGCGGGAGGCGACGTGGATCTCCCGGATCAGGCCGGTCAGCCACCGGCGACGCAACTCAGTGGAACTGGTCGGGCGCTTTCGGTACCGGTAGTAGCCCTGACGGGAGACACCTAGTAGGCGGCAACAGATGCTTGTGGGTGACCCGGCGCCGACGAGTCGGTCGATCACCGGGTGCGCCCTTTTGGGGCGACTCCTCCCTCCTCGTCGAGCCACCTCGCGGCGCGGCGGAGGATCGCGATCTCCTGCTCGAGTTGCCGGACACGGCCGCGCGCTGCGCGGAGCTCGGCAGATTCCTGACTGCTTCGTCCCGGCCGGCGGCCGTGGTCGATATCGTCCTGTCGCAGCCAATTGTGGAGGGTGACCTCGCGGATGCCCAGGTCCAGTGCGGTCTTCTTGACCTGGCGGCCCTCGCGGACCAGAGCGATGGCCCGGGCACGGAACTCTGGAGGGTACGGGCGGGGCATGCGAAGAGCCTTCCATGAAGACCATCGACTAGCCTCGGGCTTTCATCGTTGA
>NZ_JALXKT010000122.1:0-958 GCF_025144775.1 Brachybacterium sp. p3-SID957
CCGATGGTCAGGACGTCGCGGCGGTGTGCCGGGAGCTGGGGGTGTCCGAGCAGACGTACTACCGGTGGCGGAACCAGTACGGCGGCCTCAAGGCCGACGACGCAAAGCGCCTGAAGGAGCTGGAGAAGCAGAACGCGACCCTGAAGCGTCTGCTCGCGGAAGCGGAGCTGGAGAAGGCCGCGCTCAAGGAGCTGGCTGAGGGAAACTTCTAAGCCCGGACAGGCGCCGCGCCGCCGTCGATCACCTCAAGCGCAAGTTGCGGGTGAGCGAACGGATGGCGTGCCGTCTGGTCGGGCTGAGCCGCTCCGCGTACCGGCGACCGCTCAAGGGCAACACGGTCACGGACCCGGATCGGGCGCTCAGGGAGTGGCTGCGCGCCTGGGCGAAGGACCATCCCCGCTACGGGTATCGGCGGGCGTATCACGACGCCCGCGCCGAGGGGTGGGTGGTGAACCACAAGAAGATCCAACGCCTGTGGCGTGACGAAGGGCTCCGGGTCCCGCAGCGGCGTCGACGCAAGCGCGTCGGGTCCTCGACCGTCGACGCGCCGACGGCGGACGCGCCGAACGTGGTGTGGGCGGTGGACTTCCAGTTCGACGCCGACGAGCACGGACGATTGATCAAGATCTGCTCGATCGTCGACGAACACACCCGGGAGTGCATCGGCGGCCTCGTGGAGCGCTCGATTACCGCCGACCGACTCACCGCCCACCTCGAGGACCTCGTCGCCGCCCGGGGCGCCCCGGCGGTGCTCAGGTCGGACAACGGGCCGGAGTTCATCAGCGAGGCGATGGCCGACTGGGCCGGCACCCGCACCGGCCTGTCCTACATCCCTCCGGGCTCGCCGTGGCGCAACGGGTACGTCGAGTCGTTCAACAGCCGGATCCGCGACGAGTGCCTCAACATCAACAGCTTCTACTCGCTGCTGCACGCACAGGTCATCATCGGCGACTGGAAG
>NZ_JALXKT010000123.1:0-950 GCF_025144775.1 Brachybacterium sp. p3-SID957
CACTCCGCAAGCCGCACCTGAAATTCGCTTGGTAAAACTGTAACTATTGACCCAAGGAAAGTCGATTGGCCCAGCACAAACGCAATCTCCAGCTATCATTCGACTATGTAATCTGCGAGCGCTGCGATGAACAGCGGCTTCTCGCCCGCCCGTGCATTAACTGCGGGAGAGGGCCGGAGCCTGATGAATGTCAGCAGGATCTCTCGCGGAGAATCGGTCTTGTGGACGACTTTCGAGCGACCCGGAGCTCCCCGACTTCGCCATCCGGTGTCGATCTGAGCCAGCTCGAACGACAAGTGGACGAAACAACTCGAACAGTTGAGCGCGCGTTAGCTAAAGCGTCCCGAGAAGGCGAGGCGCCGGGAGCTCTTCTGGCCGCTTTCTATCAGCTCGACAGCCTTGTGCTTTCGTGGCAATCGCCGCAGCCTCGACCAAATAGAAATCTAGGAAAGCTCATCGGTCGCGCACTCGGGCAGTTGCGGGCTGGGTACGAGAAGTTCCTTGATGCGATGTGTGCCCCAGACATGAACGAGGCACAAAGGTTCGAAGCTGAAGGCAACGCAGAGATTCGGTTGGGCGAACGCCATCTTGCGCAAATCGAGGAGTTGATCTGGGCGGACGAGGTTTCCAAAGACTCAGACCCCCTCCAGGTGGCTAACAGTGCCGGCCGGGCTATTCGCGACAGGCTAGGCAACCCGGCCACAATCGAGGAGCTGGAGCTTGAGCTCAGGCGTATCGAGGGTGCGAGTTCGGTAAGTGGAGGATCAGGCATTGAGTATCAAATAATGCGCATTATGGCGCTCACTCAATTTGACTTTGATCGCTTCACCGATATTCGGGACCGAGTTGCGGATGTGCTCGGGAAGTCCAGTGCCTTCTTGGAGCTGGGAAAGGGTGAAGCGTGGCGGCGTCAACATGCAAGGGCGCAGGCAAACCTTTCGGGCTCACTT
>NZ_JALXKT010000124.1:0-684 GCF_025144775.1 Brachybacterium sp. p3-SID957
CGATGGACTCTTCTATGTCTGTCAAGCCGTGGTCGGCGCCGCGTGGAGCGCCTCGAGAGTTCGATAGATCCGCCGGGCGAGGTAGCGCTTGAGGCAGCGTCGGATCTCTTTTGTCGTGCGCCCCTCAGGGGTGTGTCCCCTAGCGTGGTGGCAATCCCCGGGGTGGCGTGGAGCTGCTGGTAGGCGATGAAGGGTCATCGCGGGACCTCCCACATCGACCAAGAAATAGGGACCCGCGATGACCCGTCACCAGTCTGCCCTGTCCGCTCTCGTCAGTGAACTGCTCCAGGACCCCGACCTCGCTCACGAGGAACTGTTCCGCCGGCTTCTCCAGGCCGGGCTCCAGGACCTCATCGATGCCGAAGCGTCTGTGAAGATCGGTGCTGACCGTTACGAACGCTCCCCGTCCCGCTCGACGCGCCGTAACGGCACCAGGGCAAAACGTCTGGCCACCCCTGCCGGGGAGCTGGATCTGGCGATTCCGAAGCTGCGAGCCGGGTCGTTCTATCCCGCGCTGCTGCATCCTCGTCGCCGGGTCGACAAAGCGCTCTGGGCGGTGATCTGCACGGCCTGGATCGACGGCGTCTCCACCCGCAAAGTCGAGGATCTCGTGCGGGCGCTGGGCAACGAGTCCGGGATCAGCAAGTCCCAGGTCTCGAGGATCTGCGGCGAGATCGACGAGGT
>NZ_JALXKT010000125.1:0-626 GCF_025144775.1 Brachybacterium sp. p3-SID957
CGGTACTGCCGCTGGAAGACGACCGGCTACGCCATCCCCGCTCCGACGCCGGCTTGCGTCCCGCGTTACGCGTCCTGACGAGCGCGCGGGAGAACATGAGCTCGGAGCGCACGGCCAGCGTCAACGCTCTCACCGCCCTGTTGCGCACCGCAGATTTTGGCCTTGATGCGCGGAAGCCGCTGACAAACGGGCAGATCACCGAGGTGGCGTCTTGGCGCACTCGAGTTGAAGACCTCGAGCTCGCGGCTGCACGAGCCGAGGCTCACCGGCTGGCCAAGCGAGTTCGTGCTCTCGACATTGAGCTCGCCGACAACCGCTCGCAGCTCGAGGAGCTTCTGCGTCAGAGCAAAGCTGCCCCATTGCTGGACGTGATCGGCGTCGGGCCCGTGACCGCCGCAGTCGCCTATTCAGCATGGTCACACCGTGGGCGCTTGCGTGACGAAGCTGCCTTCGCGGCGTTGGCCGGCGTGAGTCCCATCCCTGCATCGTCGGGAAACACGACTCGCCACAGGCTGAATCGCGGAGGCGATCGAAGGCTCAATCGCGCGCTCCACATGGCCACGGTCACCCGAATGGTTCACGACCCCGAGACACGCGCTTACGTTGACAGACGGCGAGCTGAGGGG
>NZ_JALXKT010000126.1:0-503 GCF_025144775.1 Brachybacterium sp. p3-SID957
TGTCACTGATGTAGCGACGCTCGCCGTACTGCCATTCCTCGTGCTGGTCTTGGAGGACGGCCCCGACGAGGCGGGTTGCGGAGTCTCGGCCCGGGAAGATCTGGACCACGTCTGCGCGGCGCTTGATCTCACGGTTCACACGCTCGATGGGATTGTTCGACCAGATCTTGCGCCAGTGCTCGATCGGGAACGCAGCGAACGCGGTCAGTTCCGCCTCGGCGTCCTTCAGCATCGCCGCAATCTTCGGGAACGAGCTCTCGAGCGAGGCAGTGACCTGCTGGAACGAGTCCCGGACGGTCTCCGGGCTGGTCTGGGCGAAGATCGTGGAGACCAGGGCGTTGACGGGCTTGGAGCGCGCAGAGCCCAGCGTCTGGGTGATGTTGCGGGCGAAATGGACCCGGCAGCGCTGCCATGACGCGCCGGGCAGCACGGCTTTGATCGCGTGCTTCAACCCGGAGTGCGCGTCGCTGGTCACCATAAGCACGCCCTCGGGCGCGGCGGGC
>NZ_JALXKT010000127.1:0-501 GCF_025144775.1 Brachybacterium sp. p3-SID957
GGCCCGGATCAGGTGGACCACGCAGGTCTGGACCATCGAGTCCGGCCACGTCGCCTCGATAGCCTCTGGGAGCCCCTTCAGGCCGTCGCAGCAGACGATCAGCACGTCCCTGACGCCCCGGTTGGCCAGGTCCGCGCAGACGTGGGCCCAGAACGCCGATCCCTCGGTGTCCTGGACCCAGATGCCCAGCACGTGCTTGATGCCCTCGAGGTCGACTCCGACGGCGATGTAGGCGGCGCGGTTGAGGACCTGGTTGTTCTCCCGGATCTTGATGCGGATCGCATCGAGATAGATCACGGGATAGAACTCCTCCAGCGGCCGGGTCTGCCAGGCCAGGACCTCCTCACTGACCGCGTCGGTGATATTGGAGATCGTCTCGTGGGACAGGTCCGTGCCGATCGTGCTCGCCAGGTGGTGCTGGATGTCCCGGATCGTCATCCCGCCGGCATAGAGGCTGATGATCATGTCATCCAGGCCCCCGAGCCGCCGCTGGCCCTTGGG
>NZ_JALXKT010000128.1:0-399 GCF_025144775.1 Brachybacterium sp. p3-SID957
CACCAGGCGCGGGGTGAACGACCCGCCCCGGTCTCGCGGGACGTCCAGCTCGATCGGCCCGACCTCGGACTCCACGGTCTTCGGGGTGGTCCCGTTGCGGGAGTTGGCGTGCTTCGGCGCCTCGCTCGAGCCCTTCTCGTAGCCCAGATGGCTGGTCAGCTCGGCCTGCAGGCCCCGCTCGAGCGCGGCCTTGACCAGCGCGGGCACGAACCCGCCGTCACCGGTGAGCTCGACGCCGCCCGCGTCGATCTGCGCGAACAGGGCATCAAGCTGCCCTGAGGCTTTCAGCTGCTCGACCAGGTCCTGGCCCGAGGGCTCGCCTGGGTTCTTCTCGTCGGTCATGGTCATGATTCTTACCGTTCCTCTCGGTACGGCTTACACAGACCATCTGACACGCCC
>NZ_JALXKT010000129.1:0-252 GCF_025144775.1 Brachybacterium sp. p3-SID957
GACCAGGCGCGGGGTGAACGACCCGCCCCGATCGCGGGGGACGTCCAGCTCGATCGGTCCGACCTCGGACTCCACGGTCTTGGGTGTGGTGCCGTTACGGGAGTTCCCACTGCCGCGGCCCTCCGCGGCGTGCTTGTCATAGCCCAGGTGACTGGTCAGCTCGGCCTGCAGACCCCGCTCCAGGGCGGCTTTCACCAGCGCGGGCACGAACCCGCCATCGCCGGTGAGCTGAACATTGCCTGCGTCGATCTG
>NZ_JALXKT010000013.1:0-60893 GCF_025144775.1 Brachybacterium sp. p3-SID957
GTGCCGGGCGACGGCGGCGGTGCCCGGGAGGCGGATCAGGCCGGCTGATCCCACGGGGTCGGCAGATACCGGTAGCGCAGGTCCAGGAACCGCTGGGCCGAGGTGGCCTCGTCCCAGGCCTCCACATGGGAGTCGATCGTCTCCGCCGTGCCGCGCAGCGAGTCGCTGACGGCCGGCGGGGCGATCGGGTCCAGTGCGTCCGCAGTGGCCTCCAGACTGGTGGAGGCGAAGCCCGCCATGCTTCGCAGCGGCGTGGCCGTGACGATGTCGATCTGGGACTCGGCGTGGCGCATCAGGCCCATCTCTGCCTCTCGCGCAGCGCCCAGCACATCACCCTCCTGCAGGGCCCCGCCGACTGCGCCGGCGGTGTGGAACGTGTTCCCGATCTGCGCATCCACCCCGCCCAGCACCTGACCGAGCACGGAGTCCTCCCCGAGCACCACACCGGAGGAGGCGTGCATGATCTTCACCGGGGCGAGTGCTCCCGTGTAGCGGCCGTAGCCGGCATCGATCATGCCCTGCTCGGCCCAGCCGATCACCTCACCGACAGCCTCGTGGCCTCGCATGGCCGTCTGCAGGTGCTGGAGCACGGGCACCTGCCCGATGACCGAGGATCGCACGGGCTGGCCGTCCGCAGTGATGGAGATGTCCGGAGCGGTGGCGCCGGAGGGCTCCGGGAAGCGGGGCACGGGCGCGCCACCCCCGGGGTCGATCAGCGGGTGGTGCAGGCCCGGATCCCACCACGGGGGCTGCCAGTCGATGTCCTTGAGCTTCTCGCGCAGCACGCGACCGAGCCCCGCCGGATCCGGATGGGCCAGCGGCCCGAACGGGTTCGACCAGCCCGGCCCGCTGAGCGGACGGGCAGGATGCGGGACACCGGTGACTGGCGCTCCGGAGGGACTCGTGCCGTCGTGCCCGCCCGCGGGCCCGTTGCCGCCGGTCGCACCGGTGCCCCCGGAAGGGGCGCTGGCCTCTTCCTGCTCCTTGCCCTCGGCCCGGATCAGCTCCAGGAACCTGCTCAGCTGCCGCCCGGCCTCGTACCCGGCCAGCAGGAAGGCGGAGAGCCGTGCCTGGAAGTGCTGGGCGTCCGGCCCGTACCACTCCAGTGCCGGCCCGGCGGCGGCGATGTCATCGAGCAGTGCGGTGAGGGCGGCGGCCTGCCCGGTGCCGAGCTCCGCCCATCGGTCGATGTCGGTGGTGTCGCATCCCCAGAAGGTGTTCATGCGATGAATCTAGGGACGAGCACAGCCCCGGGTCCTGGACGGACCCGGGGCTGTGGACAACCGGTCGTTGGGGAGGAACCTCGAGCCGGCCAGGACGGGGCACGACTGGCCGGGCCGGACCTCACACCACGATGTTCACCAGCTTCGGAGCGCGCACGATCACCTTGCTCACGGCCTGACCGTCGATGAGCTGCTGCACCCGCTGCTCGGCCATCACCATCGACTCCAGCTCGGACTCGGAGATCTCCGGATCCACCTCCAGCTTGTGGCGCACCTTGCCCTTGATCTGCACCACGCAGGTGACGGCATCGGCCTTGACCAGCTGCGGATCGGCCACCGGGTACGGCTCACGGGCCAGGGACCGTTCGTGGCCCAGCTTCGACCACAGCTCCTCGGCCAGGTGCGGGGCGAACGGCGCGGTCATCAGCACCAGTGGCTCCAGCGCCTCCCGGGGGGTGCTGCCGGAGGCTCCGGCGTCCTTGGTCAGGTGGTTGACCAGCTCGATCAGCTTGGAGATCGCGGTGTTGAACTGCATCTCGGCCATGTCGCGACTGACACCGTCGATGGTGCGGTGCACCGCCTTGGCGGTGGCGGCCTGCGCCGGCTCCTCACCGATCCGCAGCTCGCCGGTCTCCTCGTCGACCACCAGGCGCCACAGGCGCTGCAGGAAGCGCTGGGAGCCCACCACGGCGCGGGTCTCCCAGGGGCGGGACAGGTCCAGCGGCCCCATCGACATCTCGTACACGCGCAGGGTGTCGGCTCCGTACTCGGCGTACATGTCATCGGGTGCCACCGAGTTCTTCAGCGACTTGCCCATCTTCCCGTACTCCTGGGTGACCTGCTCGCCCCGGTGGGTGAAGGTGCCGTCGGCCTCCGTCACCACCTCATCCGCCGGGACGTACACGCCGCGGGCATCGGTGTAGGCGTATGCCTGGATGTAGCCCTGGTTGAACAGGCGGTGGAACGGCTCCTGGCTGGAGACGTCCCCGCGGTCGAACAGCACCTTGTGCCAGAACCGCGCGTACAGCAGGTGCAGCACGGCGTGCTCCACGCCGCCCACGTACAGGTCCACACCGCCCACGCCGCCCGGGGTGCGCGGGCCCAGCCAGTACTGCTCGTTGACCGGGTCCACCAGCTGCTCGGAGTCGGTGGGGTCGATGTAGCGCAGCTCGTACCAGCTGGAGCCGGCCCAGTTGGGCATGGTGTTGGTCTCGCGGCGGTAGCGGCGCGGACCCTCGCCCAGGTCCAGCTCCACCTCCACCCAGTCCTCGGCGCGGGACAGCGGGGTCTGCGGCTCGGTGTCGGCGTCGGTGGGGTCGAAGGTGCGCGGCGAGAAGTCGGTGACCTCCGGCAGCTCGATCGGCAGCATCGACTCCGGCAGCGCGATCGGCACCTCCGGCTGCTCCAGGTCGTACACGATCGGGAAGGGCTCGCCCCAGTAGCGCTGGCGGGAGAACAGCCAGTCGCGCAGGCGGTAGGTGGTGCGGGCGGTGCCGAAGCCCTTCTGCGTCACGTACGCGGTGGCGCGGTCCTTCGCCTCGTCCTTGTCCAGGCCGTTGAGGTCGATCTCGGCGTTGGCGGAGTTGATCTTCACGCCGTCCCCGGTCCACGCCCCGCCGGCGAAGTCCTCCGGCGGCTGCACGGTGCGGATCACCGGCAGGTCGTAGGCGGTGGCGAAGTCGAAGTCGCGCTCGTCCTCCGCGGGCACCGCCATGATCGCGCCGGTGCCGTAGCCCATCAGCACGTAGTCCGCGGTGAACACCGGCAGCGTGCGGCCGTCCATCGGGTTGACCGCCGTCAGCCCGGTGAACACTCCCGTCTTGGCGCGGCCCTCCCCGGTGCGCTCCTCCTCGCCGGTGGCCGCGGCGCGCGCCTGGTACGCCGCAACGGCCTCACGCGGGGAAGCGGCGCCGTCGGTCCAGCTCGCCGGGACGCCCGACGGCCAGGCGGCGGGCAGGGCGCCCACGTCCGCCAGCAGCGGGTGCTCCGGGGACAGCACGCAGAAGGTGGCACCGAACAGGGTGTCGGCCCGGGTGGTGAACACCTCGAAGGTGGGGGAGTCGCCGTCGACCGCATCGGGAGCGCCGCTCGGGCCGGAGGTGCCCTCCAGTCCATTCACGGGGAAGGCGATCTGCGCGCCGTGGCTGCGGCCGATCCAGTTGCGCTGCATGGAGCGCACCGACTCCGGCCAGTCCATCCGGTCCAGGTCGTCGATCAGGCGGTCGGCGTAGGCGGTGATGCGCATGTTCCACTGCCGCAGTCGGCGCTTGAACACCGGGAAGTTGCCGCGCTCGGAGCGGCCCTCGGCGGTGACCTCCTCATTGGCCAGCACCGTGCCCAGACCGGGGCACCAGTTCACCGGGGTGTCGGAGACGTAGGCCAGGCGGAAGGCGCCGACCAGCTCTTCCAGCTCCACCTCGTTCGCCTCGGCGGGGGAGCGGCCCGTCCACCCCGACGGCAGCTCGATGTTCAGCCGATCGGCCAGCGCGACCGGATCGATGGCACCGGAGCGCAGGCCCTCCCGCAGCTCGGAGACAGGGCGAGCACGGCCCACGATCCCGTCGGCGTTCTCAGCATCCGGGTCGTACCAGGAGTCGAAGATCCGCAGGAAGATCCACTGCGTCCACTTCATGAACTCCGGGTCCGTGGTCGCGAAGGAGCGACGCGGGTCGTGGGACAGCCCCAGGCGGTGCAGCTGCCGGGCCATCGTGGCCACGTTCTCCTCGGTGGTGATGCGCGGATGCGTGCCGGTGGCGATCGCGTACTGCTCCGCGGGCAGCCCGAAGGCGTCGTACCCCATCGTGTACAGCACGTTGCGACCCAGCATGCGCTGGTGGCGGGCCACCACGTCGGTGGCGATGTAGCCCAGGGGGTGACCCACGTGCAGGCCCTTGCCCGAGGGGTACGGGAACATGTCCATGATGAAGGTCTTCTCGGGCAGGTCCGCAGGGTCCGTGCCGTCCGAGAGCGGGCCCACCGGGTTGACGGCGGCGAACGTGCCCTCCGCGTCCCAGCGCTGCTGCCAGTGCTGCTCGATGCTGTCCGCCATGGCGGCGGTGTAGCGGTGCGGTGCCTCGGTCATGGTGATGCGTCCGTCCTTCAGCAAGTGGTCGATTCCTCCGCCGGGCGGCTCCCGGCATGAAAAAACCCCCGCACAGGCGAGGGGAGCCGCGTCGATGACCGCCCAGGGCGGACCTGATCCGACGCGGCTACGGAAGGAGCAACCGGATGTCCATGGGCTCAGTGTACGCGTGCCCCGGACGACATGCGGAACCCGGTCGAGGGGCGGAACGCGGCGCGCCGCGGGGGGAGCGAGCCCAGCGCGGGGCGGGGAAAGCGGGCCCAGCGCAGGGCGGGCGGAGCGGGTACCGCAGCAGAGACGCCCCGGCCGACCCTGTGCGGGCCGACCGGGGCGCCACCCGGCACCAGAGCTCAGCTGTCCCTCCCGGCAGGCCGTCTCGCTGATCACCCGCCGGCTGCTCGCCGAGGGGCTGGTGGAGACGGCGGGACGACAGGTCAGCGGTCGCGGGAAGCCGAGCACGCTGCTGCGCGTGGTGGCCGACTCGCGGCTTGCGATCGGGGTGCACCTGGATCCCGCCTACGTGTCCGTGGTGGTGTGCGATCTGCTGGCACGCCCGCTGGCCGGCACCCGGCTCCCCGCGCCCTCCGACGATCCAGCGCAGGACATCCGGCAGATCGGGGAGGCCATCGACCAGCTGGCGGCCCGCATCGGCGCGGTGCGGCCGCCGCAGCAGCCAGGGCAGGGCAGGAACGGCCGCCGGCTGCTGCTCGGCGTGGGGATCGCGGCCCCGGCCGCGCTGGATTCGACCACCGGCGTCGTGATCGATCCCCCGTGGATCCCGGGCTGGCGGAACGTCGCCGTGGTCGATGCCCTGCAGGCGGCCACCGGGTTGCCCTGCCTGTTGGACAAGGACACCAACGCCGTTCTCACGGGCGAGATCTGGACCGAGCACCTGCCCTCCGATGAGACGGTGCTGTACATCTACGTGGGCCACGGGGTGGGCTCCGCCGTGAGCGGGGGGAGGCAGGTGCATCGCGGCGGCACCACCCAGGCGGGGGAGATCGGGCACCTGCCCATCGGCCGCGCCGATCGTCGGTGCACCTGCGGAAGGCACGGGTGCCTGAGCCTCTACACCGACGCCCTGCGGCTCATGGAGCGGGCTCGCGAGGCAGGCGTGCACCTGCCTGCCAATATTCCTGTCCCGCACGCGATGGAGGTCATCGGAAAGAGCGCAGGTGCTGGGCATCAGGGGGCCTGCTCCGTGATCCGTGAGCACGGTGCCGCTCTCGGGGAGGCGCTCCAGATCCTGGTGGGCATCCACGACCCCGACCGCATCATCGTGGGTGGCCCGACCTGGATGCACCTGCGCGAGCACGGGATGCCGCCGATCCGGGAGGCACTGGCCGAGTGGACGCAGCAGGGGAGAGCGGAGCCCGACAGCTCGCGGCTCGGCAACGAGGCCGGTGCGGTGGGGGCGGCCAGCCTGTTCCTGGACCAGGAGCTGGCCCCGGAGACACCCACCGCCGCGGCAGGGCAGCCCGTGGGGCGTCCCGTCGCGGCGGTGTGAGGGTGCGGGTGAGCCGCCGACCGGCCCGCCGGCCGGCTTTCAGGCGACGGCGTTCTCGCTGGTCCACCGGGAGTGGAAGGTGGCTGGTCAGGCCCCCAGGGCGAAGGCCAGCACCAGCAGCACCACCACGGTGCCGACGGTGGTCACCAGCACCGTGTCCCGGGCGAGGTTCTCGGCGGCCTCGTAGCGAGCCGCAGCCACGAACACGTTCTGCGCGGTGGGCAGTGCGGCCATCACCACCACCTCGTACAGATCCTGCCCCCGCAGGCCCAGCGCGGCGCCGATCCCCAGGGCGATCAGCGGCATCACCACGAGCTTGGTGGTCGAGGACGCCGCGATCAGGCCCCGGTAGCCGTCGTCCCGGGCGAAGGGCCGAGAGCCGTACAGCGACAGTCCGTAGGCCAGCAGCATGGCCGGGATCGCCATGTCCGCGAGGGAGCGCACTGGCTGCAGCGCCACCTCCGGCAGCTGGACCCCCGCTGCCGAGAGCGCCAGTCCCACGGCCGAGGCGATGATCGTGGGATTGGCCAGGATGGTGCGCGCCACCCCGGCCGGGCCCGGTCGGCGCTCCTGGGTGAGGGAATGCAGCACGAACAGGTACAGCGGGGTGTACACCGCCTGCTGGAACAGGATCACCGGGATCGCGTGCGAGATGTCCCCCAGCACATAGAGGGCGATCGGAAAGCCCATGTTCGCGGCGTTGACCACCGATCCGCTGATCGCCGCGACCACCAGGTCCACACCCCGCCGGGAGGTCAGCACCCGCAGTGCGACCAGCAGCACTGCGCCCGTGCTCAGGCCCGCGAGGGCCGCCACCAGCATGGGGGTCGACAGCACCTCGGCGGGCTCGGACTGCAGCAGCCCCACCAGCACCAGGGCAGGAGAGGCCAGGAAGAAGGTGGTGCGGTTCAGCACGTACCGCGCGTGCGGGCCCAGCACGCCGGTGCGGGCCGTCAGCCAGCCCACCCCTATCAGGGCCCAGACGATGAAGAAGCCGCTGAGGACGCCCGACACGGCTCAGATCCCCGAGCGGGCCTGCATCAGCGGCTGGCGACCTGGCCCGGCATGCCGGGCACGGGCTGAGCGGGATCGTTGCCGATCTGCACGATGCGGTTCTCGCCGTCCACGTGCACCACGGTGGGCTGGTGGCTGCGCGCCTCGGCGTCCTCGAACATGCCGTAGGCGATGATGATCACCAGATCCCCGGGCGTCACCAGGTGGGCGGCCGCACCGTTGATGCTGATCTGGCCGGACCCGCGCTCGCCGGTGATGGCGTAGGTCTCCAGGCGCGAGCCGTTGGTGACGTCCACGATGGAGACCTGCTCGTTCTCCAGGATCCCGGCGGCCTCCAGCAGGTCGGCGTCGATCGTCACCGACCCCACGTAATGGAGGTCGGCCTGGGTGACGGTGGCCCGGTGGATCTTGGAGGTCATCATTGTGCGCAGCATCGTCCCCAGTCTCGCATGCGCGATGATGGGTACCGCCCCACCGTCAGGAGAATCACGATGCCCAAGGCACGCCGCCGATCGGCCCACCGTTCCCAGCGTTTCGAGGACATGGCCCTGCCCGAGGAAGTGCTCGGTGTCCTCACCGAGCAGGGGCTGGACCGTGCCTTCGAGATCCAGGAGGCGATCCTGCCCGATGCCCTCGCCGGCCGCGACGTGCTGGCCCGCGCGGAGACCGGCTCCGGCAAGACCCTCGCCTTCACCCTGGCGATGACCTCCCGCTTCCGGGGCCGCAAGGTCCACCGGCGCCGTCCCCTCGGGGTGGTGCTGGTGCCCACCCGTGAACTGGCCGTGCAGGTGGTGGACACCATCCACCCCTTCGCCCGGGCACTGGGGATCAGGGCCCAGCTGGTGGCCGGCGGGATGAACATCGAGAAGCAGGCCGATGCGGTGGCCCGGGGGGTGGAGATCATCGTGGCGACCCCGGGCCGGCTGATCGATCTGGCCGAGCGCGGCGCCCTGATGCTGGACCGTGTGGAGACCACGGTGATCGACGAGGCCGACCACATGGCCGACCTCGGCTTCCTGCCGCAGGTGCGGGACATCCTGGCCGCAGTCCCCATGGGCACCCAGAAGATGCTGTTCTCCGCCACCCTCGACGGTCAGGTGGAGGAGATCGTGGATGCCTTCCTGGTGGATCCGGTCTCCCACGAGACCGTGCCGGTGGCGGCGGCGGTGGCCACCATGCAGCACCACGTGCTGGCCATCGATCCCTCTGCCAAGCGCGAGGTCACCGCGCGGTTGGCCGCGCGGCGGGGCCGCACCCTGCTGTTCACCCGCACTCAGCTGGGGGCCGAACGCGTGGCCCGGGAACTGGTGGAGGTGGGCATCGCGGCAGCCGCCCTCCACGGCAGCAAGCAGCAGGGCCTGCGCACCAATGTGCTCGCCGGCTTCCGACAGGGAGCCTTCCCCGTGCTGGTGGCCACCGACGTGGCCGCCCGCGGCCTGCACATCGACGACGTCACCATGGTGGTGCACGTGGATCCGGCCGACGACGTCAAGGAGTACGTGCACCGCTCCGGTCGCACCGCCCGGGCGGGTGCGGAGGGCACCGTGGTCACCCTCGCCCTGCCCCATCAGGTGGCGAAGACCCGCTCCGTGGTCGAGGGCGCCAAGGTGGAGCCTGGCTGGGACGAGGTCGCGGACGCCGAGGCCCCGGTGCTGGCCGCGCTCGGCGGGCGCCGTCCCTCCGGGGAGCCGGTCGAGGACCCGGCCATGACGAAGTACAAGGGCGCACCCCGCAAGCTCGACCTGACCCGCGGTGGCCGCCGCGCCGGTGCCGACGCTTCCCGTGCCGAGGAGCGCCGGGCCAATGAGGAGCGTCGCGCCTCCTGGGAGGAGGATCCCGCATCGCGTCCCGGAGCGGCGCCCCGCAGCGGAGGCGGACGCCGTGGCCGGAGCGGAACCGGCCGGGGCGGGCAGAGCGGTACCGGCCGGGGCGGGCAGAGCGGAACCGGCCGGGGCGGGCAGAGCGGTACCGGCCGGGGCGGGCAGAGCGGTACCGGCCGAGGCGGGCAGAGCGGTACCGGCCGAGGCGGGCAGAGCGGAACCGGCCGGAGAGGCAGCGCGGGGCGCGGGCGTCCCGGTCGTGGTGGTCAGGGCGGCGCCGGCCGCGGCAGAGGGAAGGGATCGCGATGAGCATCAGTTTGTTCGACCTGTTCAAGATCGGTATCGGGCCCTCCAGCTCCCACACGGTGGGTCCGATGCGGGCCGCGGCGATGTTCGCCAGCCAGATGCTGGAGGACCAGCAGGTGGCCCCGCGCCTCGCCGACGTGGCCGTGCACCTGTACGGCTCTCTCGCCGCCACCAGCCACGGTCACGGGACGCTCGATGCCGTGGTCATGGGCCTGGAGGGTGCGGACCCCGAGACGGTGGACCCGGTGGCGGGCCGGGAACGGGTGGCCACGATCGAACGCGAGGGCGGGCTGCTGCTGGACGGCCGGGTGCCGGTCTCCCTGCGTCCCAGCAGCATCGTGCTGCACCCCCTGACCTTCCTGCCCCAGCACTCCAACGGCATGACCTTCATCGCGCTGGACGCCGACGGTGAGGAGCTGCTGCGACGCCCCATGTTCTCGGTGGGCGGCGGCTTCGTGGTCGACGAGGCCGACATGGACCAGTCGATGGCGGACGTCGCCTCCGAGGAGCAGGGCAGTGCCATCTTCACCACCGGCGCCGAGCTGCTGCGGGTGTGCGAGGAGCGCGGCATCTCGATCTCCGAGGCGATGCTGATGCGGGAGCGGCAGTGGCGCAGCGACGAGGAGATCCGCACCGGGGCACTGGAGATCTGGCGCACCATGAGCGAGTGCATCGAGCGGGGTGTGCGCACGCACGGCGTACTGCCCGGCGGCCTGGAGGTCAAGCGCCGCGCAGCCTCCTGGTACGAGTCGCTCAGCGCCGAGGACCCGGTCAAACTGCCCATGAACGCCTTCGAATGGGTGTCCCTGGCCGCGCTTGCCGTCAACGAGGAGAACGCCGCCGGTGGCCGCGTGGTCACCGCCCCCACCAACGGTGCCGCCGGCATCATCCCGGCGGTGATGCACTTCGCCACCACGTACATCCAGGGTGTGGACCCGGACGAGATCGCGGTGCGGTTCCTGCTGACCGCCGGCGCGATCGGCTCGCTGTACAAGGAGCACGCCTCCATCTCGGGTGCCGAGGTGGGCTGCCAGGGCGAGGTGGGATCGGCCTGCTCGATGGCGGCCGCGGCCCTGTGCGAGGCGATGGGCGGCAAGCCCGCCCAGGTGGAGAACGCCGCGGAGATCGCCATGGAGCACAACCTCGGCCTGACCTGCGACCCGGTGGCGGGCCTGGTGCAGGTCCCGTGCATCGAGCGCAATGCCATGGCCGCCGTCAAGGCAATCACCGCCGCCCGCTTTGCACTGCGCGGCACGGGGGAGCACTTCGTGTCCCTGGACACGGTCATCGAGACCATGCGCCAGACCGGAAAGGACATGAACGAGCGCTACAAGGAGACGGCCATGGGCGGCCTGGCCGTCACCGCGGTGCCGGTCAGTCGCCCGGACTGCTGAGCAGCACCACCTCGCGGGGTACCGCGGCCGCACCCAGCCGGTCCCGCACCAGGGAGCGCAGCTCCTGGCCCGTCGGCACGGCGGCCTCGCCCGGTGATGGCGTGACCTCGGCGACGGTGCGCGCCCCGAAGCGCTCGTCCTCCACCACCCGCAGGCGCACTGCCGCCACGCCCGGATGCGAGACCAGCAGGCGGGCCACCGCTCGCGGGTCGTGCAGCATCCCCCCGGAGGAGACGGTGCCGTCGGCCCGGCCGGTCACCAGTACCCGGCCCTGCTTATCGAGGTGCCCGCGGTCGGTCACCAGCTCCTTGCCCCCGGTGAAGGGGGTGCGCACGATCAGCAGACCGTCCTGTGCGCGGATCCGCACCCCGGCCAGCGGCCGCCCGTCCACGGCGATCGGACCGGTCTCCGTGGTGCCGTACACGTCGTGCACCCGCGCCCGGAAGTGCCGGGCCAGATCCGCGCGCAGCGCCGCAGGCAGCACGTCGGAGCCGGAGATCACCCGGGGGATCTGCAGGGGACGCCCGCGAGCATGCTCCTGATCAGCGGCGAGGACGTCCGCCAGGTGCACGGGGACGCCGGTCAGCAGCTGGGGGCGCTCGCGGTGGAGCAGCTGCACGCGCTGGGCCGGGCGCAGGTGGCTCAGGTCCACCAGAGGCGAGCCCAGCACCAGTGCCCCCAGACCCACCAGCAGGCCGTGGCCGTGCACGCCCGGGGCGGCGCTGGCGATGCTGGCGCCGCCGCGCAGCCCGATCCGACGGGCCAGGTCCCTCAGGGTGCGCAGCTGCGCCGCCGAGAGCGGTCCCCGGCGCTGCAGGTGGGGAGGGCCGGTGCTGCCACTGGACCGCATCTCCAGCTCGTCGCCGGCGGTGAGCGCAGTGGCCAGGACCTGCCGCAGCGGAGCGTCGGGGGGCAGCTCGGCCACCTGCGGCGGGCAGCGCGGCACGGACCGTGCGGAGGTGGCCGTGCGGCCGCGGTGCATCAGCGCGGTGATCCCGTCGAGGTCGCGCGCCGTCAGCTCTCCCTTGGCGTCGGTGAGGACCACCCGGCGGGGCTGCAGACGGGCCCGCAGGCGCAGGGCGGTGCGCGCCTGGAGGATCCTCATGACCGACGCTCCGCAGCCCGGTGTCGCAGCGAGCGGAACGGGCGGGCCGATCGGTCGCGGCGGAGCAGCCGGGCGACCCAGCCCTGGCCCCTGCCGGCCAGGTGAGCGGAGCGCGCCGGTGCGGCCTGGGACACCACGGCCCCGATCCGCACCCACCACGGCGAGATCAGGCTGCGATCGCCGTCCAGGGCCCGCAGCACCATCGCCGCTGCCTGCTCCGGGCTGAGGGCGGCCCGAGGATCGGAGCCGTAGGTGGGGGCGGCCATCGCGGTGGCCACCAGCGGCATCTCCACCACGCAGATGCCCACGCCGCGGGCGGAGGCCTCCGGGCGCAGGGCGCGCAGCCAGGTATCCAGCCCGCTCTTGGTGGCCGCGTAGGCGGCCCAGCCCGGGGTGGGGATGCGGGTGGCTGCGCTGGTGACAGCCACCACCCGGCCGCTTCCACGGGCGCACATCGGCTCCAGCAGCGCCAGGATCAGCGTGGCCGGGCCCAACAGGTTGGTGCCGGCCAGGCGCACCAGGTCATGGGGCCGCCCGAAGGTCTCGCGCAGGCCGCGATGGATCGAGTGCCCGGCCAGCGCGATCACCGCCCCGGGCACACCGTCCTCCAGGATCGCTGCCGCCATGCGTGAGACCGCTTCCTGGTCGCGCAGGTCGCAGGCATGGACGGTGGCGGTCCCGCCGGCCTCGCGCACACGCGCCGCCAGGGCCTGCAGGCGTGCCTCGTCGCGGGCCGAGAGGACGAGGTGCTCACCGCGCCGGGCGAGGGCGAGGGCCAGGGCGGTGCCGATGCCGCCGGTGGCACCGGTGAGGACGATCATGCGATCAGTCCACCACACCCGGGAGCGCTCGCGGGCGCGCCGCGCCTCACCAGGAGCCGCGGCGGTACGGGCCCGGGTACAGCGAGCCGTCGCGCACCCCGAGCTCGTGGGCGGCGCGCTGCGGCCAGGCGGGCTCGCGCATCGCCACGCGCCCCAGTGCCACCGCGTCCGCGTCGCCGCGCTCGAGGATCTGCTGCGCTCCGTGGGGGTCCGTGATCAGCCCGACGGCGGCCACGGGGATGTCCGTGGCCTCGCGGATCGACCGGGCGAACCCCACCTGGTACTCGGCCTTGACCGCGATGTCGGCGATCACGGCACCACCGGTGGAGACGTGCAGGGCATCCACCCCGATCCGGGACAGGGCGCAGGCCAGCTCGATGGACTGCCGGGTGTGCCAGCCGCCGTCGATCCAGTCCGTGGCGCTGATCCGCACGATCAGCGGCTTGTGCGCGGGCCACACCTGCCGGACGGCCTCGGCGATCTCCAGCGCGAGCCGCCTGCGCCCCGCATCGTCGCCGCCGTACTCGTCGCTGCGGGTGTTGACCAGGGGGGAGAGGAACTCGTGCACCAGGTACCCGTGGGCGAAGTGCAGCTCCACGGCGTCGAAGCCGGCCTGTTCAGCGCGGCGGGCGGCAGTCACGAAGTCGTCGATCAGAGCGGTGATCCCGGCCCGATCCAGGACCTCGGGCGGATCGAGGCCGGGGAACGGCTCGTCGGTGGGGCCCACCGTGCGCCAGCCTCCGGCGAGCTCGGGGATCGTGCCGTGGCGGCCGGCGTAGCGAGGCAGGGACGGCCAGGTCGAGGCCTTGCGGCCCGCGTGGGCGAGCTGCACCGCGACCTTCGCTCCCTGTGCCTGGCAGAAGGAGACGATGCGGGACCAGGAGTGCATCTGGTCGTCGTTCCACAGACCGGTGTCCTGCGGCGAGATGCGGCCCTGCGGACACACGGCAGTGGCCTCGGTGATCAGCAGTCCGAACCCGCCGGCGGCACGGGCACCCAGGTGCATCAGGTGCCAGTCGGTGGGGATCCCGTCCTTGGCCTCGACCGAGTACTGGCACATGGGGGCCAGCCAGATGCGGTTGCGGACCTTCAGCTCCCGCAAGGACATCGGGGTGAACAGGGCCGGGGTGACATCGGCGGGCGAAGCACTGCGCGGAAGCTCGGCCTCCGTCGCCCTCGATGCCGGGGGAGTGCTGCGCACCGGAGGGCGGCGCGCGGGGCCGACGGGAGCGAGTTCAGGGACCATGGTCCCTCTACGGTAGCGCGTCTGCAGGACTGGAATGCCTGGTCTGCGCACTGCGGGAGACTCTGCCGCTGCGCTTCACCGACGACGCCCCCGCCATGATCGCGTTCCTGCGCACCCTCGGCATGGCGCCGGTGGTGACCACCGAGGGCGGCACCTTCGCCGAGATGGTCGCCGGCGGCGGGGCCGCGTCATGGTGCACCCAGTGGTGGCAGGCGCTGTCCGCCCCGGGCGCGGGCACGATCGGCCTGCACGCCCCCGGTGGAGAGGACGACCGCGTCTCGCGCCCCTCCGGCACCGAGTTTGGGGACATCGCCCTGGTGCGCCTGGGATTCGAGACCGCCGAGGACCTCGATGCGCTTGCCGCCCGACTGCGGGACGCCGGCCACGACGCCCGGGTGGTGGAGGACGAGGTGCGGTCCGTCCACGTCACCGACCCCGACGGGAAGCATCTGGAGATCCACCCGCGAACCTGACCGCGCCGACCCGGTGATCGCACGGCGGATCCGGCTCTGTGTCTCAGGTCTCAGTGCGATAGCGTGGGCGCGATCAGCAACGACCACCGCCGCGGGACCATCCTGCGGGATCCAGACGCAGCAGGAGAGCCAGATGCCCGACGCCCCCACCGGTGCCGACGCCACGCCCCAGGAGCAGGAGGAGCAGGCGGTCTACCCGCCGCCCTCGGAGTTCGTCGAGCACGCCGTGGCCCGCCCCTCCCTGTACGGCGAGGCCGAGCGCGACCGCCTGGCCTTCTGGCGCTCCCGCGCCTCGGTGCTGAGCTGGAAGACCCCGTTCACCCAGACCCTGGACTGGTCGAACCCGCCGTTCGCGAAGTGGTTCGCCGACGGCACCCTGAACGCCTGCTACAACTGCGTGGACCGCCACGTGGAGGCCGGCCACGGCGAGCAGGTGGCGCTGCTGGCGGAGTACGAGGACGGCAGCGACGCCCGCTACACCTACGCCCAGCTGCACGAGGAGGTCTCTCGCATGGCCAACGTGCTGGGCGATCTGGGCGTGCGCACCGGCGACCGGGTGGCGATCTACCTGCCCATGGTCCCCGAGGCCGTCATCGCCATGCTGGCGTGCGCCCGCATCGGCGCACCCCACTCGGTGGTGTTCGGCGGCTTCTCCTCCGATGCACTGCGCTCGCGCATCGAGGATGCCGAGGCGACCGCGGTGATCACTGCCGACGGTCAGTTCCGCCGCGGCAAGGCCCTGCCCCTGAAGAGCGCCGTGGACGAGGCCCTCGCCAAGGGCGGGGATTCCGTCCAGAAGGTGCTGGTGGTGCGCCGCACCGGCGGCGAGGTGGAGTGGACTGAGGGGCGCGACGTGTGGTGGTACGAGGCGCGCGAGAGCGCCTCCACCGAGCACGAGCCCGTGTGGGTGGAGGCCGAGCACCCGCTTTTCATCCTCTACACCTCCGGCACCACCGGGAAGCCCAAGGGGATCGTGCACACCACCGGCGGCTACCTCACCCAGGCCGCCTACACCCACCGCGCGGTGTTCGACCTCAAGCCCGGCAGCGACGTCTACTGGTGCACGGCGGACGTGGGCTGGGTGACCGGCCACACCTACGTGGTGTACGGGCCGCTGGCCAACCGGGCCACCCAGGTGATCTACGAGGGCACCCCGGACACCCCCCACCAGGGCCGCTGGTGGGAGGTGGTGGAGAAGTACAAGGTCACCCTGTTCTACTCCTCGCCCACCGCGATCCGCACCGCCATGAAGTGGGGCGAGGAGATCCCGGGCCGCTTCGACCTGTCCAGCCTACGCCTGCTGGGCAGCGTGGGCGAGTCCATCAACCCCGAGGCGTGGCGCTGGTACCACCGGGTGATCGGCGGGGGGCGTTGCCCTATCGTGGACACCTGGTGGCAGACCGAGACCGGCGCCATCATGATCTCCCCGCTGCCGGGGGTCACCTCCGCCAAGCCCGGCGCCGCCCAGGTGCCGCTGCCGGGCATCCGGGCCGACGTCCTCAACGACGCCGGGGACCCGGTGGCCGACGGCGATGCCGGCTACCTGGTGCTCACCGAGCCGTGGCCGGCGATGCTGCGCGGCATCTGGGGTGACGACCAGCGCTTCAAGGACACCTACTGGTCACGGTTCCCGGGCCGCTACTTCGCCGGTGACGGTGCCAAGAAGGACGAGGACGGCGACATCTGGCTGCTGGGCCGGGTGGACGACGTCATGAACGTCTCCGGGCACCGCCTGTCCACCACCGAGATCGAATCGGCCCTGGTGGCCCACGACTGGGTGGCCGAGGCCGCGGTGGTCGGCGCCAGCGACGAGACCACCGGGCAGGCCGTGGTGGCCTTCGTGATCCTGCGCGAGGAGGCACTGGAGGAGGTCGAGGCCGCCGGCGGTGCGGAGAAGGCCGCCGAGGCCCTGCGCCTGCACGTGGGCCGGGAGATCGGGCCGATCGCCAAGCCCAAGAAGGTGCTGCTGGTGACCGAGCTTCCCAAGACCCGCTCCGGCAAGATCATGCGCCGACTGCTGCGCGACGTCGCCGAGAACCGTCAGGTGGGGGACACCCAGACCCTGGCGGACTCCTCGGTGATGGACCTCATCCAGCAGGGGTTCACCGGGAGACGCTGATATCACCGAGGCTGGTGGTGATCGACACGGTGCCGATCACCTCACCCTCGCCCGTCAAGAACGCCGGGTCCACGTCCACCGTTCCCACGTCGGAGCCGGCCCGGACCACGCGCCGTGCGGTGCCGGGGGCGGTCATGGACACCTCTCCCACATCGTTGGTGACGGTCACGTCCCCCTCCGCGTCCAGGGGCAGGGCGATGTCCACGTCCCCGAGACTGGAGGTCACCGTGATCCCCCCGGGCACGGACGCGACGGGAGCGAGCTCCACCGAGCCCACATCGGCCTGCACGGTGATCCCCCCGGGGGCGTCGACGCTGCTCAGGCGCACGTCACCGACGTCGGAGGTCGCGGAGATCGAGGCGAACTCGCCGGCGGCGTCGATCCCGCCCACGTCGGCGCGAAGGTCCACCGCCATGCGGTGCCCCTCGGGCACCAGCACGAGCAGGTCGCGGTGCTCGTCGAGCAGGCCGCCGAAGCGGTTCATGCCGGGCTGGCTGACGGTGACTCGCGGGCCCTCGGCCGAGCCCTCGACCGCGACGCGAGCACGAGCGGTCTCCTCGGGGCCGGGCAGGTCGGTGCTGCCGGGATCGACCAGGGCCAGGGTCACCTGATCCACGTCAGGCGAGGCGGCCAGGCGGACGTCGGCCACGCGGGTGCTGAGAGTGAGCGACCGCGGTCTCCCCAGCTCATGGGTGGCTGCCACCTCGCCGAACCCGCGGTTGATGGCCCAGGAGGTCACGGACACCCCGGCCAGGGCCAGCAGTGCCAGGACCAGGAGGGCGGCGGCCACCGCCGTGGAGACGGCGCGCCAGGCGCGACCACCGCCGGGGGAGGGCGTGAGGCGCCGGGCCGGCTCGGTCCGCACCCGCGGGGACGGTGCACGGTCGAGCGTGGGGTCGGCGGCCGGTTTGAGGGGTGCGGTGGGGACGGTCATCACTGGTCCTCCGTCTCGAGATAGCGCAGCACCGCCATGACACGGCGGTTCTCGCCGTCCACGGGGGGCAGGTCGAGCTTGGTGAGCAGGGACGAGATGTGCTTCTCGACGCTGCCGGCGGAGACGAACAGCGCATCGGCGATCGCCTGGTTGGAGCGTCCCTGCGCCATCAGCGCCAGCACCTCGCGCTCGCGGGGGCTGAGGGTCTCGAGTGTGCGGCGCCGACGGGAGCGCACGAAGATCTGCTGGACCACCTCCGGGTCCAGCCAGGTGCCGCCGGAGCCGACCGTCTCCACCACCCCCAGGAAGTCCTCGACGTCGGCCACGCGGTCCTTGAGCACGTAGCCCAGTCCGCGGGGGGAGTCGGCGATCAGCTCGGAGGCGTAGCGCTCCTCGACGTACTGGGAGAGCACCAGCAGCGCCGCCTCGGGGTCCTGCTGGCGGATCAGGGTGGCCGCACGCACGCCCTCGTCGGTGAAGGTGGGGGGCATGCGCACGTCGATCACCGCCAGGTCCGGCCGGTGCGCGCTGACGGCGCTCAGCAGCGCGGTGCCGTCCCCCACCGCGGCGACCACCTCATGGCCTGCATCCGTCAGCAGCCGTTCGAGGCCGGCGCGCAGCAGCACGGCGTCGTCGGCGATCACGATCCTCATCGGAGGGCCTCCTGGGTGGGGGTGGGGGCGTCCGTCGACGGCGCCCGGGCGGGTTCATGGTCGGACTGCTCGCCGGTGCCGAGCCCGGGGCGGGCGTCCAGGGGGATCACGGCCCGCAGGACGGTACCGGTGCCGGTGGGGGGAGCGGTCAGTTCCAGACGGCCACCGGTGGCTCGCACCCGGTCGGTGAGCCCCGCCAGGCCGGTGGAGACGCCGTCACGGTGCACCCGGGCTCCGCCGCGGCCGTCGTCCTCGATGCGCACCAGCAGGGTTCCTGCCTGTTCGGTGAGGGAGACCGCGGCCCGCGTGGCGTCGGCGTGCTTGGTGATGTTGGTCAGCGCCTCGGCCACCACGAAGTACGCGACGGCCTCGCGCTCGCGGTCCAGGCGGGTCTGCAGCTCGATAGTCAGGTCCACCGGGACGGAGGAGCGGGCCGCGAGGGCGGACAGCGCCGCGTCCAGTCCGCGGTCCTCGAGCACCGCGGGGTGGATGCCGCGGGCGAGCTGGCGCAGGTCCGCCATGATCCCCTTGGCCTCCGCATGGGCGTGGGAGACCAGGTCGGTGGCGCGCTGCGGATCGGTGGCGATCGCGCTCCTGGCCATGCCCAGGGTCATCGCCATCGCCACCAGGCGCGGCTGGACGCCGTCGTGCAGGTCCCGCTCGATCCGTGCGCGCTCCTGAGCGGCGGCGTCGACCGCGCCCTGGCGGCGGTGGGTCAGCTCGACCACCTGCTCGCGCAGGTCCTCCTCGGAGCCGGAGATCATCACCCGGGCCAGGCCCCTGTCCGCCAGGGCGCCCACCACGGCGGCGAGAGCACCGAGCACCAGGGCGGTCAGGGAGATCAGCACCAGCGCCCAGGCGGGCACGGTGATGGTGCCCAGGGTGAGGGTGCCGTGGACGAGGGCGAGCTCTGCGGCCACCCACCACACCCACAGCAGGGTCAGCAGGCACAGCAGGAAGAACGACGCCGAGAGCATCGCCAGGTGGTGGTGCAGCACCCCTCGCCAGAAAGGACCGGAGGAGAGGTCCAGCCAGAGGTCGTGCAGCCAGCCGCCCAGCCCGGTGCGGGTGCTGCGGCGCCGGGCGGGGACGATCACGTCGATGCCGTGCACCCCGGCCGCACGATGTTGCTCGTACCGGTTCGCCAGCTGCATCAGCACCGCCCATGGGATCAGCAGCAGCAGGCCGCTGCCGGCGGCGAACAGCGACCCCACGCCGGTCAGGAACAGACTGATGCTGATCCAACCCCAGGTGAGGCCCAGCAGGCCCTCGACGACGACCACGGCCAGGGACGGCAGTCGCAGCCGTGGTCGGTGCACCGGGGCGGTGTCGGCGGTGGTGAGGTCCATGGCACTGACACTAGGCCGCCCGGGGCGCGGTTCCCACGGGGAGGTCCCGTCGAAGCAGTGGGGGAAATCCCCCAGGGGCGGCGGCCCCGTGCGGAGTGCGATTGAATGTGCCCATGAGCAACGATGCGAGCAGCCCCTCCCACGACATCATCGATCCCGCCGCCGACGGCGCCTCCCCCGACGGCGGAGGCCCCGCGGGGATCGACGGCTCCACCGGCCAGGTCGTGGAGCAGGAGGACAAGGTCGCCGAGTCCATCGCCCAGGACGAGGGCCCCACACGGGGCACCCTGCGCGATGTCGCCGACTCCCTGGGCATCTCCAGCGCGGTCGCGCTGCGCGCCCTGCGCGGCACCGACGACATCCGCCCGCTGATGGCCACCCGGGTGCGGGAGGCCGCCGAGCGCCTGAACTTCCCGCTGGAGGAGCTGGCCGACGAGGACTCCCACCACGGCGTGGTGGCCGTGCTGGTCAACACCATGCGCAACACCTGGATCTCGGACCTGGTGCGTGCCATCCGCATCGAGCTGACCGCCACCGGGCGCTCCGCCGTGGTGGTGCCCACCCGCCGCCGCGTGCCCGAGTATCCCGTCGCCGCCGACACCGAGGCCATCGAGTCCCTGGTGCGGCTCGGCGTGGACGGCTTCCTGATGATCTCGGACCTGGCCGACATGGACAGCGTGCTGGAGGCCACCGGGGACCGGCCCTTCGTCGGCATCGGCTGCTCGCGCGACTTCGTGGGGCGCTTCGACACCGTGCGCATCGACGACGAGGTGGGCCAGGGCCTGCTGGTCGACCACCTCGTGGGGCTGGGCCACACCGAGATCGCCCATGTCGGCGGGGTCGGTGCCGAGGTGGCCCGTGAGCGCGCCGATGGCTTCCGCAAGGCCATGGAGCGCCACGGCCTCAGCGAGACGGCGCGCGTCGAGCCCGGCGACTTCACCGAGCAGGTGGGCCACACCGCCGGTTCGATGCTGCTGCGCGGCAGCCGGGTCCCCACTGCCATCACCTGTGCCAACGACCTGACCGCGATCGGGGTGCTCTCCGCCGCCCGGGAGGCAGGGTACGAGGTGCCTGAGCAGCTGGCCGTGGCCGGCTACGGCAACACCTCCCTGGCCGCCTCCGGCATCGCCCAGCTCACCAGTGTGGACCCCAACTCCGATCGGCTCGGTGCGCTGGCCGCTCAGTTCCTGGTGGACCGGGTCTCCGGCCACGTGGGACCCGCCCGTGACGTGGCCGTGGCGCCCTCCATCGTGGTGCGCCGCTCCAGCTCCGCCGGACCCCGCCCCGCCCAGGAGCGCCGCAAGCGCATCTCCGTGGACTGAGGTGTGCCCGCCCACCCTGCGGTGGGTGCACACCCCGGCACGTCCTGCACGACCTGAACTGCCCCTCCCTCCTGCGATAGGCTCCGCTCATGATCAACACCACGAACGACCCGAGCACGCCGCCCACCCAGCGGTCCATCGGCGAGCTCGTCCAGTCCATCCGGGACGAGCTCCTCGGCGTCGTCCACCACGAGATCGACATCGCCAAGAAGGAGTTCACGGCGATCGCGATCAAGGCCGGGATCATCGCGGCCTGCGCCGCGGTGCTGCTGTTCCTGCTGCTCTCGGCCTGGGTGATGCTGCTGTTCTTCGCCGCCACCGGTCTCGAGGCCCTCGGCATGCCCTACTGGGGTGCGTTCCTGCTGATCGCCGGCGTGTTCATCGTGCTGAGCCTGATCGCCGGCCTGGTCGCCTTCCTGGTGTTCAAGCGCATCAAGGCGCCCACCACCACGATCGAGACCGCCCAGAGCGCGGTGGGCGCCGTGCAGGGCAAGCGCCGCAGCAACGCCGTCTCCTACGACGACACCTTCGAGGAGCTCTACGGCAAGAAGGTCAGCGCCCGCACCGAGTGAGCTGCGTGCTGCCCGGCACGCCGGGGAGCACGCACGCCTCCATCAGGGCAGTACCCTGGTGCGCGTGAACCTCCAGCTGCACGACACCGCCACCCGCACCACCGCACCCTTCACCCCGGTGCGCGAGGGGGCGGTGTCGCTGTACGTGTGCGGCCCCACCACGCAGGGCGCGCCGCACCTGGGGCACCTGCGCACCTTCCTGGCCTTCGACGTGCTGGTGCGCTGGCTCGAGCGCAGCGGGCTCGCCGTCACCCACGTCCGCAACGTCACCGACATCGACGACAAGATCCTGACGAAGTCGGCCGAGGCCGGCGCCGAGTGGTGGGCCTGGTCGCTGCGCTTCGAGCGCGAGTTCCAGGACGTGCTGGACCGCCTGGGCAACCGCCGCCCCACCTACGAGCCCCGCGCCACCGGCCACGTGCCCGAGATGATCGAACTGATGGAGCTGCTGATCGAGCGCGGCCACGCCTACGCCGACGGCAACGGCTCGGTGTACTTCGACGTGGGCTCCCATCCCACCTACGGCTCGCTGACCCGGCAGTCCCTCGAGGACATGCAGGACGCCGGTGAGCAGATGGAGCCGGGCAAGCGGGATCGCCGCGACTTCGCCCTGTGGAAGGCCGCCAAGCCGACCGAGCCCGCCACTGCCTCCTGGGACACCCCGTTCGGGCGCGGCAGGCCGGGCTGGCACCTGGAGTGCTCCGCCATGAGCCGCAAGTACCTGGGGGAGACCTTCGACATCCACGCCGGTGGCCTGGACCTGCGCTTCCCGCACCATGAGAACGAGCAGGCCCAGTCCCATGCCGCCGGGTACGGCTTCGCCCGCACCTGGATGCACGCCGGGGTGCTCACCGTGGACGGCCTGAAGATGGGCAAGAGCCTGGACAACTTCGTCACCGCCGCGGATGCCCTGGGCGCCCACCTAACCCCGGCCGTGCGCCTGGCCCTGGTCTCCGGCCACTACCGGGCCACTGTGGAGTACAACGCCACCGCCATGCGCGAGGCCGAGGTGGTCTGGGAGCGCTTCACCGCCACCGCTCGCCGTGCCGCGGAGCGCCTCGGTGCCGAGCACCCCCTGACCCGGGCGGGTGCCGCCGAGGCGGGCCTGGCCGAGGTGGACTTGCCCGAGGCTTTCACCGCTGCCATGGACGACGACCTCACGGTGCCCGAGGCGCTTGCCGTGATCCACCGGGAGCTCTCCGCCCTGAACACCGCCCTGTCCACCCCCGGCGGCGATGCCGAGCAGGTGGCGCAGGGCCTGGGACGGCTGCGGGCCATGCTGGACGTGCTGGGCCTGGACCCGCTGGGGGAGACCTGGACCGATGCCGGCACCGCCGGGAACAGCGATCACGAGGCGCTGGACGCCCTGGTGCGCACCCAGCTCGCGGCCCGAGCCACCGCCCGCGCCGCCAAGGACTGGGCACGAGCCGACGAGATCCGCGACGCCCTGACGGCGGCGGGGATCCGCGTCGAGGACGGCCCTGACGGCGCCCGCTGGTCGCTCGAGAAGCAGAACTGATCGCCCCGCGCGATCGAGGAGGAACGATGGCAGGCAACAGCTCACGCCGCGGCGCCGTGCGCCGCACCAAGAAGGGTGCGACCGTCGGCTCCGGCGGGGTGCGACGGCGCGCACTCGAGGGCAAGGGCCCCACCCCCAAGGCCACCGACCGGCCCGGCCACAAGGCCTTCGCCGGCAAGGCCGGATCGGAGGGCGGCGGGGCGAAGGGAGCGGGCACCCGCGGGACCGGTGCCGGCCGCGCGAAGGGGCGTCGCGACGGCTCCCGGCCCGGCAGCGACCAGGTGGCCGGCCGCAACTCCGTGCTGGAGGCCCTGCAGGAGGACGTCCCCGCCACCCAGCTCACTGTGATGCAGCGCCTGGACATGGACGAGAGGGTGCGGGAGATCCTGCGCCTGGCCGGGGCGCGCAGCCTGCCCATCGCCGAGGCTTCGCGCACGGATCTGGACCGACTCACCGACCACGCCGTGCACCAGGGCGTGGCCCTGACCATCCCCGCCTACGAGTACGCGGATGTGGACGAGCTGCTGGACATCGCCCGCGATGCCTTTGAGCCTCCGCTGCTGGTGGCGCTGGACGGCATCACCGACCCCCGCAACCTGGGCGCCATCCTGCGCTCGGCCGGCGCTTTCGGTGCCCACGGCGTGATCCTGCCGGAGCGCCGCAGCGCCGGCATGACCGCGAGCGTGTACAAGGTGGCCGCCGGTGCCGCCTCGCGCGTGCGCGTGGCCCAGGTGACCAACCTCAACCGGGCACTGGCCTCCCTCAAGCAGCAGGGCGTGTTCGTGCTGGGCCTGGACGCCGGCGGTGACGTCACCACGCGCGACCTCGAGCTGGGCACGGAGCCGGCCGTGCTGGTGGTGGGTGCCGAGGGCAAGGGCCTGTCCCGCCTCGCGAGGGAGACCAGCGATCAGGTGGTGTCGATCCCCATGGGGGAGGCCACCGAGTCGCTCAACGCGTCCGTCGCCACCGCCATCGCCCTGTACGAGATCGCGGGGGTGCGGCAGGCGAAGGGCCGGGCCTGAGCACGGGCCTGCCGCCCACCGTGCGCACCGGGATCGTCACCCACGGCAGCGCCAGCTGGATCACGGGGCCCAGCCCCAGGGCGTAGACGGCCGTGCCCACCCCGATGGGCCCGCCCAGCAGCCAGCCGGTACCCAGCACCGCCACCTCCAGGGCGATCCTGATCGGGCCCACCGGCCGGTCCAGGACCCGGCTGAGCCCGGTCATCAGCCCGTCCCGGGCACCGGGTCCCAGCTGCGCGCCGATGTACATGGCGGCCGTGATGCCGTTGACCGCCACGCCCGCCAGCAGCATCACCACAGCAACGGGCAGGTTCGGGGCCTGCGGGAACACGGCCATGCCGAAGTCGATGCTCACGCCCACCCAGATCGCGTTGGCGATGGTGCCGATGCCCACCTGCTGCCGCAGCGGGATGAACGCCAGCAGCACCACGAAGCTCACCGCGATGCTGAGGGTGCCCACGCTGGCCCCGATGCGGTCGGCCAGCGCCGCGTGCAGCACGTCCCAGGGGGCGCCGCCGAGGCCCGAGCGCAGCAGCAGCGCCAGCGACAGCCCGAAGCCGGTCAGTCCCGCCCCCATGTGCACCAGCCGCCACGGAAGGCGGTCCACGTGCAGCTGGTCGCGCAGCGAGAGGTTCTCCAGCGGCGCGGCGCCACGAGCCGTCGTCGCCCTGCGCCGCCTCCGGGCGCCCCGACCCCCCGCAGGGGACCGCGTGCTCACTGCCCCTCGGGCTGGGTGAAGATCGGCAGGGCGGAGGTCTCGGTGGTCACCAGCGACTTCTCATCGGGCCGGTTCGTCAGCACGTTGTAGATGTAGTCCCAGGTGGCGTGGTCGAAGCTGACATCGCTGCCGGAGCGCTCGGAGAGGAACCACTTGTGCTCGAGCACCTCGTGGAAGAACTCCGGCAGCTCCAGCTTGGAGCGCAGGTGGCGGGGGATCGCCCGCACCACGGGCTCGTACACCCGCTGCAGCCACTCGTGGGCCACGAACTCCTCTTCCTCCTCCTGCTGCTCGGTGGCGGCCCGGTAGGAGTCCAGGTCGTTCAGCAGGCGGCGGGCCTGGTTCTCCTGTGCGTCGATCCCCGTCAGGCGCATCAGGCGGCGGGCGTGGTGCCCGGCGTCCACCACCTTGGGGCGGATCGACAGGCTGGTGCCGTCCAGGTCCGTGGTGATCTCCAGCTCGCCCACGTCGAAGCCCAGGGAGTTCAGCTTCTCGATGCGGGCGGCCACCCTCCAGCGCTCGTCGGCCGAGAAGCGCTCCCGGGAGGTGAGGGCATCCCACAGGTCGTTGTAGCGGCGCACCAGGTCATCGCCCACCTCGACCACGTCGGCCTCCGGGTCGAACTGCTCCCCGGCCTGGAGGTCCAGCAGTTCGCCGATGATGTTGGTGCGGGCCAGGTCCAGGTCGTAGGCGCGCTGGCCGTCGGTGAGCTGCTCGTGCAGACTGCCCGTCTCCACGTCCACGATGTACGCGGCGAACGCGCCCGCATCGCGCCGGAACAGGGTGTTGGACAGCGACACGTCCCCCCAGTAGAAGCCCTCCAGGTGCAGTCGCACCAGCAGCACCGCCAGTGCATCCAGCAGGCGGTGCGCGGTGCCGGCCTGGGAGACCTGGCTGAACACGGCGCGGTAGGGCAGCGAGAACTGCAGGTGCCGGGTGACCAGCACGGCGTCCAGCGGCTCGCCCTCGGGTGTGCAGCGCCCCGAGATCACCGCGAAGGGCGCCACGGCCGGGATGCCGAGCCTCCCCAGCACCCGCAGCATCTCGTACTCGCGGCGGGCCAGGGCGTGGTCGATCTCCTTGAGCGCCAGCACGCGGCCGGAGATCCGCACGAAGCGCACCACGTGGCGGGAGATGCCGCGGGGCAGGGCGGCCAGGATGTCCTCCGGCCACTCCTCCAGCGGGCGGTCCCAGGGCAGGTCCAGCAGGGCCGGATCCGCACGGGACGCAGTGATCTCCAGGGGCGTCATGCCCCCATTCTGCCCTCTTCCGCGGCGCGGTCCCGCATATGACGACGGGCGCCCGGCCGAAGCCGGACGCCCGTCGAGCGATCAGGTGAGGTCAGTCACCCAGGCGCTGGCCGTTGGCCACGTCGAACAGGTGCAGGTGGCCCTGCTTCGGGCGCAGGTGCACCGTCTCGCCCTTCTGCGGAGGACGGCGACCGTCCACACGCGCGATGAACGGCTTGGCGGTGTCGGCGCTACCGGCGAGACGGCCGTAGATGTAGGCGTCCGCGCCGAGCTCCTCGACCACGTCGACCTCGACCGGCAGGCCCTCGCCCTCACCGGCGAGCTCCAGGTCCTCGGGGCGCACGCCCACGGTGACGGAGTTCTGGTCGGTGCCGGACAGGGTGGCGCGGTCCACGGGCAGCACGGTGCCACCGAACTGGACGCCCTGGTCGGTGAGGGTCTGCTCGATCAGGTTCATCGCCGGGGAACCGATGAAGCCGGCCACGAACACGTTGTTCGGGTGGTCGTACATGCGGCGGGGCGAATCGATCTGCTGGAGCACACCGGCGTTGAGCACCGCCACGCGGTCGCCCATCGTCATGGCCTCGGTCTGGTCGTGCGTGACGTACACGGTGGTGACACCGAGGCGGCGCTGCAGCGAGGCGATCTGGGTACGGGTGGACACGCGCAGCTTGGCGTCGAGGTTCGACAGCGGCTCGTCCATGAGGAACACCTGCGGGGAGCGCACGATCGCACGGCCCATGGCCACACGCTGGCGCTGACCGCCGGAGAGGGCCTTGGGCTTGCGGTCCAGGTACTCGGTGAGGTCCAGGATCGCCGCGGCGTCCTCCACGCGCTTGCGGATCTCCGCCTTGTTGACGCCGGCGATCTTCAGGGCGAAGCCCATGTTGTCGGCCACGGTCATGTGCGGGTACAGCGCGTAGTTCTGGAACACCATCGCGATGTCGCGGTCCTTCGGCGGGACGTCGGTGACGTCACGATCGCCGATCAGGATGCGGCCCGCGTCGATCTCCTCGAGGCCGGCGAGCATGCGCAGAGAGGTGGACTTGCCGCAGCCCGAGGGGCCGACGAACACGAGGAACTCACCGTCGCCGATCTCGATGTTGAGGCTGTCCACCGCCGGGCGCTCCTGGCCCGGGTAGATGCGCGAGGCATTGTCGAATGTCACTGTTGCCATGGTGTTTCCCTTCACCGGCAGGTACGTGCCGGACGTTCCGTTGTGAAGTGCTGCTCACCGGTCTGCGCTCTCGCGAGGAGGTGCGCCGTTGCACCGGTCGGCACAGTCTACAGCAGGTGGGGGACTCGTCCCGTGCCGAAGGGCTGGTGGGACTGCCGTGTCGGGGATCGAGCCGGGGATACTGGCCCGGTGGACATCGCACAGCTCACCCGGAAGATCCTTGACCGCCGTGCCGCCCCGCAGGGGCCCGTGCCGATCGTGCAGGCCGGTCACCCCGCCCTGCGCAGACGACCCCTGGCAGCCCGCGGCCGCCTCGATGCCGCGCTGCTGCGCGAACTGGTCGAGGCCATGACCGTCACCATGCGCGAGGCCCCCGGTGTGGGGCTCGCGGCACCCCAGATCGGCTTGCCGCTGCGCCTGTACGTGATCGAGGACCGCTTCGCCCCCGAGGAGCAGTCGGCCCAGCAGCAGGGGGTGCCCGAGCAGGGGGCCGACCTGCAGGATCCGCTGGAGCGCACCCCGGTGCCCCTGCGCGCGTTCCTGGACCCCGAGGTGGAGCTGCTCGGCGAGCAGGCCGTCTACGCCTGGGAGGGGTGCCTGTCGGTCGACGGCTGGCAGTCGATCGTGGCGCGGTCGCGCCGGGTGCGTCTGCGCGCCGTCGAGCTGCTGGCCGACGACGAGCTGCGCGAGATCGACGAGGAGTTCGTGGGATGGCCCGCCCGCATCGTGCAGCACGAGACCGACCACCTGGCCGGGATCCTCTGCCACGACCGCGGCGTCCCGCGCTCCTTCGTGCAGGCCGGGTACACCGCCCTGTACGAGGACATGCCCGAGGCGGTGCGCCGGCTGGGCCTCGAGGGGGAGATCACCCGATTGGGGACCGGCCAGGTGCTCGTGGAGCGCACGCCAGGGGAAAAGCGATAGCTTGACCCCTGTCCACGACCCCCTCGTAAGGAGCCCCCGGTGAGCCCCAGCACCCCTGACCCGGAGCAGCAGGACAGCCACGCCGACGGCGAGTTCGTCGAGCAGATCGACGAGCGCTGGATGTCGCTGATCGACACCGCCCTGAAGGTGCAGACCCCCCTGGCCCGCAGCTACGTGTCCCGCCTGCGCGCCAAGCACCCCGGCGCCACGCGGGAGGAGCTGCTCGAGCACGTCTCCGATTGCTTTACGAACCTGCTCACCGTGACCGGTGCAGGCGTGGGCGGCGTCGCCGCCCTGCCCGGCATCGGCACCGCCGTCGCCGTGGGCGTGAGCGTCGGTGAAGGCGTCTCCTTCGCCGAGGCCTGCGCCTTCCTGACCCTCTTGGCCGCCGAGATCTACGGCGTCGACATGCGCGACAAGCAGACCAGGCAGCTGGTGATGACCGCGGTCCTGGACGGTGAGCACGGGACGGAGATCGTCGCCAAGGCCCTGGGCAAGCAGGGCCTGCAGTGGAACGCCGTCCTGGGCGGCAGCGGCCGCGTGCCTGCCCTGGTGAACAAGCAGATCACCCGGTACGTGCGCCGCCGGGTGTTGGCCCGCAGCGGTGGTCTCTGGCTGGGACGCCTGCTGCCCTTCGGGGTGGGTGCCGTCATCGGCGGCGTCGGCTCCCGCACCGTGGCACGCTCCGTGGTCGAGGCGGTCGAGGAGATCTTCCACCACGCTCCCACCATTGAGGGCGAGCTGGCCGGGGATCGCCGCTCTCTGGAGAGCTGACACGGGGAGCCCCCGCGGCTGGACGCAGCGGAGCCCCCCCCCCCCCCGGGGGCGGGGGGGCGGGGCCCGCCCGGGAAGGACGGCCCCCGCACAGGTCAGGCGAGGATCTTCGCGGCGAGGCCCGCGAGGATGCCGCCGATGATCGGGCCGACGATCGGGACCCACGAGTAGCCCCAGTCGGAGCTGCCCTTGCCCGGGATCGGCAGGATCGCGTGCGCCAGGCGGGGGCCCAGGTCACGCGCTGGGTTGATGGCGTAGCCCGTGGGCCCACCGAGAGAGGCGCCGATGACGAGCACCAGCAGGGCCACGGCCAGCGGGCCCAGGCCCGAGGGGGTGGCACCGAACATGATGATCACGAGCACCAGCACGAAGGTAGCGATGATCTCGGTGACCAGGTTCCAGCCGTAGGAGCGGATCTCCGGACCGGTGGAGAACACGCCCAGGATCTTGCCCTGGTCCTCCTCCACGTCGAAGTGCTGCTTGTAGGACAGCCACACCAGTACGGCGCCGATGAAGGCACCGATGAGCTGCGCGACCAGGTAGGCCAGCACGTTGGGGATGGTGCCGGGGATGGCCGCCAGCCCGGCGTCGGGGTTGCCGGCGAACATGTCCGAGCCGTTGGCCAGCAGGCCCAGGGTGACGGCCGGGTTCAGGTGCGCGCCGGTCTTGTAGGCCACGTAGACACCGGCGAACACGCCGAGGCCCCAGCCGAAGTTGATCATCAGCCAGCCGCCGCCGAAGCCTTTGGTCTTGGCCAGGATGTTGTTGGCGACCACGCCGCCACCGAGAAGCAGCAGCATGGCGGTGCCGGCGATCTCGTACAGGAAGATCGTTCCCATAGGTTCTCCTCATTGAGCCCCCGGGGCCGCGTCGGTGTGGCCCGGGGTACCCCGCAGAGTATGCGCTCGTACGGGGGTCTGTCATGGTGCGCCGGTCGGGTGACCTGCGCATGTCCTCCCGCCGGGGATGGCGGGATGTGGCCCCTCGAAGGGGCCGGTCCTGGGGGAGAGGTGGGGGGGCCCGGGGCGCCGGCCCCGGGGGGGGGGGGCCCCCGCCCCGCGGGCGCCCCCCCCGGGGGGCCCGCCCCCCTGCCGACCTCAGAGCCGCCTCAGGGCGACCCCACTGCTCACAGACCGAGCTCGGCCTCGAACGCGCCGTCCTCGAGGCGCTTCTTCATGTGGGTGAGGAAGCGCGCGGCATCGCCGCCGTCCACCAGTCGGTGGTCGTAGGAGAGGAACAGGTACATCATCGAGCGGATGGCGATGGAGTCATCGCCCTCGGCGTTCTGCACCACGGCCGGACGCTTGACGATGGTGCCGCAGCCCAGGATGCCCACCTGCGGGTTGGGCACGATCGGGGTGTCGAACAGGGCACCACCGGAACCGGTGTTGGTGATGGTGAACGTCGCACCGGAGAGATCGTCCGGCCCCAGCTTGTTGTTCTTCGCCTTGCCGCCGAGCTCGCCGATCTGACGGGCCAGACCCGCCAGGTTGAGATCGCCGGCGTTCTTGATCACCGGCACCACCAGGCCGCGCTCGGTGTCCGCTGCCATGCCGATGTTCTCGGAGGCGTTGTACTTGATCATGTCGCCGTCGATCTCGGCGTTGATCTTCGGGTAGGTCTTCAGCGCCTCCACCGCGGCCATCATGATGAACGGCAGGAAGGTGAGCTTGGCGCCCTCGCGCTGGGCGAAGGCGTCCTTGGCCGCACTGCGCAGCTTCGCCACGCGGGTCATGTCCACCTCGACGGCGGTGGTGAGCTGGGCCTGCGTCTGCAGGGACTCCACCATGCGCTTCGCGGTGATCTTGCGGATCCGGCTCATCTTCTCCTCGGTGCCGCGCAGCGGGGAGACCTCGACCTTCGGGGCCTGCTTCGGGGCCTGAGCAGCAGGGGCTGCCTGCTGCGTGGCCGCCGGAGCGGATGCGGCCTGCTCGGCGGCGTCGATCGCCTCCTGCACGTCCTGCTTGCGGATGCGACCGCCCAGGCCCGTGCCCTTGACCGAGGACAGGTCGATACCGGCCTCGGAGGCCATCTTGCGCACCAGCGGGGTCACGTAGCCGGAGCCCTCGGCACCGCTGACGGAGTCCGCGGCCTTCGGCGCGGAGGCGGGAGCCGACGGATCCTGCTTCTCCTCGCCCTTGGGCGCCTCGGTCTTGTCCTCGGCAGGCTCGGACTTCTTCTCCTCCGCCTTCGGCTCGGGCTTCTCCTCGGACTTCTTCTCCTCGGAGGGCTCGGGCTTCTCCTCGGCCCTGGGGGCGTCGTCGGCCGGCTCCTCGGAGGAGGCGGCGCTCGCGTCACCCACGACCGCGAGCACGGCACCGACCTCGGCGTCGGAGTCCTCCTCGACCCGGATCTCCAGCAGGGTGCCGGCCACGGGGGAGGGGATCTCGGTGTCGACCTTGTCGGTGGAGACCTCCAGCAGGGGCTCGTCCACCTCGACGGTGTCGCCCACGGACTTCAGCCACCGGGTGACGGTGCCCTCGGTGACGGACTCGCCCAGTGCGGGCATCTTCACGGTTTCGGACATGATGTTCTCCTTCTGGTGGCGTCAGGCTCAGGCGTGGGCGTGCAGGGGCTTGCCGGCGAGGGCCAGGGCGGCCTCGCCCATGGCCTCGTGCTGCGTGGGGTGGCCGTGGACCAGGGAGGCGACGTCCTCGGGGTAGGCCTCCCAGTTGACGATCAGCTGCGCCTCGCCCATCAGCTCGGACATGCGCGAGCCGACCATGTGGACACCCACGATGGGGCCGTCCTTCTCACGGACCAGCTTGATGAAGCCGGTGGTGCCGAGGATCTGGGACTTGCCGTTGCCGCCGAGGTTGTACTCGTAGGTCTGCACGGCGTCGTCGCCCAGCTGCTCCTTCGCCTGCTTCTCGGTCAGTCCCACGGAGCCGAGCTGCGGCTCGCAGTACGTGATGCGGGGGATCCCGGACTCCACGATCGGGGCGGGGTTCTGCCCGGCGATGAGCTCGGCCACGAAGATGCCCTGCTGGAACCCGCGGTGAGCCAGCTGCAGGCCGGGCACGATGTCGCCCACGGCGTAGATGCCGGGCACGCTGGTCTCCAGCGTCCCCTTGTCCGCCAGCACGAAGCCGCGATCCATCTCGATGCCCTGCTCCTCGTAGCCGAGGTCCTTGGTGACGGGGCCACGGCCCACCGCCACCAGCAGGTAGTCGCCCTCGAAGACGGTGCCGTCGGCCAGGGTGACCTTGACGCCGGAGTCGCTGGGCTCCACCTTCTCGGTGAACACCCCGAGGGAGAACTTGATGCCGCGCTTCTTGAAGGAGCGCTCAAGGGCCTTGGAGAGGGACTCGTCCTCGTTGGCCACCAGGTGGGGCAAGCCCTCCACGATGGTCACCGACTCGGCGCCGAGGGACTTCCACACCGAGGCGAACTCCACGCCGATGACGCCGCCGCCCAGGATGATCGGGTTCTTCGGCACCTCGGGCAGCTGCAGCGCGGCCTCCGAGTCCAGGATCCGACCGCCCAGCTCGATGCCCGGCAGGGTCTTGGAGAAGGAACCGGTGGCAAGGACGATGTTCTTGCCGGTCAGCACCCGTTCGCCGTCGCCGGTCTCCACGGTGACCTGGTTCTTGCCGGTGAGGCGGCCGAAGCCCTCGACGTACTCGACGTCACGGGACTTCACCAGGCCCTGCAGGCCCTTGTAGAGACGCCCGATGACCTTGTCCTTGAAGCCGAGCACCTTCTCGACATCGACCGCGTTGAGGGAGATGTCCAGGCCGAGGTCCTTGCCCTCCGAGGGGGCGTCGGCGACCTCGCCGACGTGGAGCATGGCCTTGGTGGGGACGCAGCCGCGGTGCAGGCAGGTGCCGCCGAGCTTGTCCTTCTCCACCATGGCGATGGTCAGACCGAGCTGGGCGCCGCGCAGCGCAGCCGCGTAGCCCCCGCTGCCACCCCCCAGGATCACGACGTCGAACTGGTCAGTGGTCGTTGCAGCCACCTGTGTGCTCCCTCGCTGAGTGATGATCGCGGCCTGTGCGCCCGGCCCAACCGGACGGCGCCGCCTTCGAGACCCATGCTAGGGCACGAGGCGGCGCCGTACGGTGTGCTCGGACGTTCGGTCAGCTGGCGCGGTCCTCGATCACCTGCAGGACTGTGCGCACGCTCATACCGGTGGCGCCCTTGCCCATGTAGCCCAGCGGTGCGGTGGAGAACGCGGGGCCGGCGATGTCGAGATGAGCCCATTCGGCCTCTCCCACGAACTCCTTGAGGAACACTCCGGCGGACAGCGCGCCGCCCCAGCGCTCACCGATGTTGCGCAGATCCGCGACCCGACCCGTGAGGTCCGCACGCAGCTCGGCCGGGAACGGCAGCGGCCAGAACGGCTCGCCTGCCTGAGCCGATGCCTCCATCACCGCCTCGCGCGCGGCCTCGGTGCCCATCACCGCGGCGGTGCGCTTGCCCAGCGCCACCATCGCCGCGCCCGTGAGGGTGGCCACGTCCATCACCAGGTCCGGCTCGGTGGCGACGGCGTCGACGAGGGCGTCGGCCATCACCATGCGACCCTCGGCGTCGGTGTTGAGCACCTCGACGGTCATGCCGTTGCGCATGGTGACGACGTCACCGGGACGCTGTGCGCCGCCGCCCGGCATGTTCTCGGCCAGTGCGAGGAAGGTGGTGATCCTCACGCCCAGGCCCAGGCGAGCCGCGCCCACGGTGGCGGCCAGCACGGTGGCGGCGCCGGTCATGTCGGAGGTCATCTCGTCCATGCCCGCAGCCGGCTTGATGGAGATGCCGCCGGTGTCGAACGTGATGCCCTTGCCCACCAGGGCGACCGACTGAGCGGCGCCCTCGGGCGCGTACTCCAGGCGCACCAGGCGCGGCGGGCGGCTGGAGCCCTGGCCCACGCCGATGATGCCGCCGTAACCGCCCTCGGCCAGCTCCTTCTCGTCCAGCACGGTCACGGTGATCGGCAGATCCTCCACGAGCTCCTGGGCCCGACGGGCGAACTCGGCCGGGTAGAGCAGGTTCGGGGGAGTGTTGACCAGGTCCCGTGCGATGCCCACGGCTCCGGCGAGCACGTCCGCCCGCTCCGCGGCCGTGGTGGCTGCGGATTCGTCCTCGGCGAGCACCACCAGCGACTGCACAGCGGGCTTCGCCTTGGAGGACTCCGACTTGTGGGCGTTGAAGGCGTAGGCGCCGAGCGCAGCCCCTTCGATGGCCGCGGCGAGCTGCTCGGCGCTGCCCCCGGGCAGTGCGAGGGCGGCGGTGCCGACGCCCGTCAGCACGCGGGAGGCGGCGCCGTACGCGAGGCGCAGATCCTCCGCCGAGACCTCGTCCAGCGAGGAGGCGCCCACGCCGACCAGCAGCAGGGACCCGGCAGCGGCGAGTGAGAAGGAGGGGATGCGGTGCACGTCGCCGCGGGCGCTGCTCGGCTCCAGAGCGGCGATCGCCTCGGTGACCTCGGGTGCACCGGGAACTGTGGCGGGGGAATCGTCCTTCCCGCTCAGCAGCGGGAGGATGAGGACGTCGGCCTCGACGTCGTGCACGGAAGCTGTGGACACACTGATCATTGGCATGGATCTATCGTAGGCGTCGGCCCCGACACCCCGTTCGGTCGCTGGCCGCCCGTGGGGCGGGCGAGCGGATGGCCGCAGCATCGACACCCGGATCCACCCGATCCCGGGCCGAGGAGGACGACGCCACCCATGCAGGTGCTGATGATCGTGCTGTACGTGGTGTGCGGACTGACTGCGGCCCTTGCGGCCTACTACACGTTGCGCGACCTCGCCGCGGACCTGGTGCTGCTGGGCGCGGTCGCCCTGGTGCTGGTGGTGTGGGTGGTGCTCGGGCTGGGGCTGGTGATGCGCGACCTCGGCGGCGGGGAGGTGACCGACCCGGTCACGTTGTACGGATACCTGCTCACAGGGGTGGTGCTGCCCATCGGGGGCGCCTGGCTGGGCATCTGGGAGCGCACCCGCTGGGGGAGCCTCGCCATCGGCGTGGTCGCCGTGACCCTGACCGTGCTGGCGATGCGACTCGAGCAGATCTGGCCGGGAGGGTTCGCATGAGCCCTCACGGACCGACGGGCGCGCGCGCATCCCGCTCGCGAGGCTTCACCACGGTGCTGGTGATCGTCTACGGCATCTTCGCGATCTCCGCGACCGCCCGCAGCCTGGTGCAGATCCTGCGCGACTTCGATGCCGCACCGCTGGCCTACTCGCTCTCGCTGCTGGCGGCGATCACCTACATCGCGGTGACGGTCGCGCTGGTGAGGGGCCGGGACGGATCCCGGGCAGCCCTGTGGCTGGTGGTGCTGGAGCTGGTCGGCGTGGTCTGCGTGGGAACGGTGAGCGTGCTGGCACCCTCTCTGTTCCCCGACGACACGGTGTGGTCCGTCTACGGCATCGGTTACGGGTTCATCCCGCTGCTCCTGCCCGTGGTCGCGCTGACCTACCTGATGCGGAAGCGCTCGCGCTGATCCCCCGACGACAGCGCCGCCTCACCACCGTTCGGTCGCCGCATCCCCGTGCACGCGATGCCGTCGGGAATCGTTCGCAGGACGAAAGGGGCGCGCGGTGCCCCGCCGAGCACGTACCGTGACCCCGTGATCTCCCCGACTCCTGCCTCCCGCGGTCTGTACCCGCTCGTGTTCCGCCACGTGCTGCGCCGCATCGACCCCGAGCGCGCGCACCATCTCACCGTGGACGCCCTCCAGCTGGTCTCCGCCCTGCCCGGAAGCGGCCTGCTGCTGAGGGCGCTGTTCCGCGTGCCCGACCCGGTGCGCGCCGCGGCCGAGGGGCCCGAGGTGCTGGGTCTGCGTCACCCCCACGCCTTCGGTCTCGCCGCCGGGTTCGACAAGGACGGCGAGGTGCCGCTGGCTCTGCTGGACCTGGGCTTCGGCCACGTGGAAGTGGGGACGGTGACCGCGCGTCCGCAGCCGGGCAACCCCGCACCGAGGTGCTTCCGCCTGGTGGAGGACCGCGCACTGATCAACCGCATGGGGTTCAACAATCGCGGTGCTGCCCAGCTGGCCGAGCGGCTCTCGCGCGTGCGGCGCAGCGAGCGCGGGCAGCGCGCCGTGATCGGCGTGAACATCGGCAAGTCCAAGTCCACCCCGCTCGAGGACGCGGCTGAGGACTACCGCTTCTCCGCCCGCACCCTGGCCCCCTACGCCAGCTACCTCGCCGTGAACGTGTCCAGCCCCAACACTCCCGGCCTGCGCGACCTGCAGTCCGTGGAGTCGCTGCGGCCCGTGCTGAGGGCGGTCCTCGAGGAGGCGGCCCGCTCCGAACGGCGGCTGCGTCGTGCCGTGCCGGTGCTGGTGAAGATCGCTCCCGACCTCCATGACGATGACGTGCGGGAGGTGGCGCGTCTGGTGGCCGAACTGGGCCTGGCCGGCGTCATCGCCACCAACACCACCATCGAGCGTCCCCAGAGCCTGCGCGAGGACCGCGCCCGGATCGAGCGCATCGGTGCCGGTGGGCTCTCCGGCCCCGTCCTGGCGGGCCGTTCCGAGGAGGTGCTGCGCCTGCTGCGCGAGGAGCTGCCGACAGGCTCCGTGGTGATCAGCTGCGGTGGGGTCACCACCGCGGCCGATGTCACCGCACGCCTGGCCGCAGGCGCCGACCTGGTGCAGGGCTACACGGCACTGATCTACGAGGGGCCCTCATGGCCGGGTCGCATCGCGAGGGCGCTCACCGCAGGTCGATGAGCACCTTCGAGGATCCGGTGGAGCGATCCGCTGCGATCTCGAAGCCCTCGACGGCCCTGTCCAGCGGGACCGTGTGGGTGATCAGCGGGGACACGTCCAGACCTCCCGCCATGGCCTCCAGGGCGCCGCTGATCTCGTCGACGAAGCGGTAGGAGCCGCGGTACTCGATCTCCCGGGTGACGATCCCGCCCAGGCTGGCCTGCACCTCGCCGGCCGGGAGGTTCCCCACCTGCACCAGCACGCCACCGCGGCGCACGGCTGCGACCACCCCGCCCAGGGCGCGGGGTGCGCCGGAGGCCTCGATCGCCACGTCCACGTCGGCGGGCAGTGCGTCACCGGCGCCGACGTCGACCGTCCCGTCGGCGCCCATGGCACGGGCGATCTCCAGCGCGGCCGGGGAGAGGTCGGCCGCGACGACGCGATCGGCACCGGCCAGCCTGGCCGCTGCCACAGCGAGGGCCCCGATCGGGCCGGCCCCGTTGACCAGCACGCTGCGACCGGAGACGTCACCGGCGCGGGCGACGGCGTGCAGGGCGACCGCGAAGGGCTCGGCCAGGGCCGCGTGCTCCAGGGTGACGCCCGCGGGCACCGCCCGCAGCTGGTCCGGGCGCACGGCGCGCAGGGTGGAGAAGCCGCCCTGCTCGTGCGGATCGAACGCGGCCGAGCCGAAGTAGCGGACCTGCGGCCACAGGTTGGTGCGATCCGCGATCTCGGCCGGCATCCGGTACCGGCCGACGAGGGTGGCCGGGTGCACGGTCACCGCGGAGCCGGTCCCCAGCCCGGCCGCTTCCACCGCGGCGAGGGCGTCCTCGCCGACCGCCTCGATGGTGCCGGAGACCTCATGGCCGAGGATCAGTGGATCCTTCAGCACCGCGGTGCCGCTGATGCCGCTGCGCCAGTAGGCGATGTCGGAGCCGCAGATGCCACCGAAGGACATCCGCAGCAGCACCTCGTCGGGCGTCGGGACGGGATCGGGCACCTCCTGCACACGGAGGTCACCGGGGGCATGGACGACGACGGCGAGCATGGTGCTCCCTTCTCAACCGAGCAGGTCGGCAATCGTGCTGTAGAGGCCGATCACGCCGGCCAGGATCACCAGCGGCAGCGGGGAGCGCACGATGGTGCCGAACAGACCCCACAGGATGGGCAGCACGATCATGATCCAGCGCATCCAGCGGTCGCGGACCTTCTGGTCCTCCCAGTCGAAGGCCCCGAACACCGCCAGCGTATTGCCCACCTGCCGCCCCAGGCTGGGCACGTTGGCGATGATGGTCTTGAACAGCGCCGTGCCCGCACCGATCAAGAACACCACCGCACCCCACCGGCCGACCGCGGAGTCGAAGATCGAGGCGATCGTGGTCATCAGCCGGAGACCGCGACGCGGCCGGTGGAGATGGTCCAACGGCCCAGCTCGATCTGCACCCACACCTTCACGAAGGTCGAGACCAGCACCAGCCACAGCAGCAGGAAGCCCACCTGGGCGCCCAGGGTGGTGGCGGTCAGCAGCTCGCCGGAGCCCACCACGGCCGCAGAGGTGATCATGCCTGGGCCCAGGAACTTCAGCGCGCCGCGGAAGGTGCGGGGCGGATCCTGGATGTCCGCCGGATCGAGCTCGTAGGGGTCGCGGATACGCGCGGTGTCCAGCACCGGGTCGCTGGGGGTGGAGTGCGTCATCGCGTCCGTCCTCGGTGAGTGCTCGGCCATGGACCGCCGTCGGTCGAAGCCGTTCGACCGCCGTCGGTCGATCCAGGAACAGTAGCGACGGCCGCGGGGACCGGCCGGTAGGTTCCCCTCCGTTGCCAATCGGGATGCGCGCCACAGGAGGGCGGCTCCCGCTCGTGCCGGTCCGCCTGTCACAGGGGCGGACTACGCTGGGGGGATGGAGGAGGACCTGTTCTCGCTGGCGGGCGATGCACCCGCCCCGCGCACCCTCTCCGACCGCAATCGGGACCATCGTGCGCCGCTCGCGGTGCGGATGCGCCCGCGCTCGCTCGACGAGGTCGTCGGCCAGCACGCCGCTCTCGAGCCCGGCAGCCCGCTGCGCCGACTGGTGGCCGCCGACGACTCCCGCACGGCCCCCTCCTCGGTGATCCTATGGGGGCCGCCCGGCACCGGCAAGACCACGCTCGCGTACGTGGTGGCCAGCTCGGGCGATCGCGAGTTCGTGGAGCTCTCGGCCGTGCTCGCCGGGGTGAAGGAGGTGCGCGAGGTGGTGGACCGCGCCCGCTCCCGCCTGCGCACCACCGGCAAGGAGACGGTGCTGTTCGTCGACGAGGTGCATCGCTTCTCCAAGTCCCAGCAGGACGCCCTGCTGCCCAGCGTCGAGAACCGGTGGGTGACCCTGGTGGCCGCCACCACCGAGAACCCCTACTTCTCCGTGATCTCACCCCTGCTGTCCCGCTCGATCGTGCTCACCCTGGAGCCGCTGGCACGGGAGGACCTCGACGAGCTGGTGGACCGCGCCCTGACCTCACCGCGGGGGCTGGACGGCGCGGTGACCCTCGCCGACGACGCCCGGGAGGCCCTGCTGCGCCTGGGTGGCGGGGACGCCCGCAAGATCCTCACCTCCCTCGAGGCCGCGGCCGCGGCGGCCCTGATGAAGGACTCCCGTGAGGTCGACGCCGCCACGCTGGCCCAAGCGGTCAACCGCGCGGCCCTGCGCTACGACCGGGCAGGGGATCAGCACTACGACGTGACCAGTGCGTTCATCAAGTCCATGCGCGGCAGCGACGTCGACGCCTCCCTGCACTACCTGGCCCGCATGATCGAGGCGGGGGAGGACCCCCGCTTCATCGCGCGCCGCGTGGTGATCGCGGCGAGCGAGGAGGTGGGGATGGCCGACCCCACCGCGCTGCAGGTGGCGGTGGCCGCGATGCAGGCGGTGCAGATGCTGGGCATGCCCGAGGGGCGCATTCCCCTGGCGCAGGCCGTCGTGCACATCGCCACCGCCCCGAAGTCCAACACCTCCTACAAGGCGATCGACGCGGCCATCGCCGATGTGCGCGCGGGCAAGGCGGGCCCCGTGCCCCCGGCGCTGCGGGACGCCCACTACTCCGGTGCGAAGGACCTGGGCCACGGTGAGGAGTACGTGTACGCACACGACGCGCCCCACGGGGTCGCCCCCCAGCAGTACCCGCCGGACGAGCTGATCGGCGTGGACTACTACCGGCCCGGCACCCACGGCGCGGAGGCCGAGGTGGCCCGCCGGGTGGACGCGCTGCGCCGGATCGTCCGCGGGGGGCGAGCGTGAGCGACTGCACAGGGAAACCGGGGACGACCTGCGCCGCCGAGCTTTGAGCTGCGCCCCCGGCTGGGGTAGTCTGAGCGGCTGAATCCGCGGCTGCAAGACTGGATTCACACCACGCGAACAAGAGGTATACCTCGTGACCAACGTCACCCGTGCGCGCCGTCAGGCGCGTCTGTCCCGAGCCCTCGGGCTCCCGCTCACGCCGAAGTCGATCAAGTACTTCGAGAAGCGCCCGTACCCCCCGGGCGAGCACGGCCGCGCCCGTCGCCGCACCGAGTCGGACTACGCCGTGCGTCTGCGCGAGAAGCAGCGTCTGCGCGCGCAGTACGCCCTGCGCGAGAAGCAGCTGCACCGCGCTTACCTGGACGCCCGCAAGGAGTCCGGCCTGACCGGTGAGAGCATGATCGAGCTGCTCGAGATGCGCCTGGACGCCCTCGTGCTGCGCGCCGGCTTCGCCCGCACCATCCTGCAGGCCCGCCAGGCCGTGACCCACCGTCACGTGCTGGTCGACGGCAAGCTGGTGGACCGCCCCTCTTTCCGCGTGAAGCCGGGGCAGACCATCCAGATCAAGCCCAAGTCGCAGGCCATGGAGCCGTTCCAGATCGCTGCCGAGGGCGGCAACGCCGATGTGCTGGCCTCCGTGCCCTCGTACCTGTCGGTGGAGCTGGCCGAGCTCAAGGCCAAGCTGGTCTCCCGCCCCAAGCGCGCCGAGGTCCCCGTGACCTGTGAGGTCCCGCTGGTCGTCGAGTACTACGCTCGCTGACGCATTCCGCTTCAGCCCAGGCTCACGAAGGCCCCGGCAGGCGTACTCCGGTACCCTGACCGGGGCCTTCGCGTCCGAACAACAGCTCTTCCCCCGCATGCCCGTGAGCATGCGCTCCCGTGGGACCGCTCCAGGAAGGACACCCCCATGCGTGCATCTGAGGTCCGTCGTCGATACCTCGATTTCTTCGAGAAGCGAGGGCACCAGGTCGTGCCCAGCGCCTCCCTGGTCTCCTCGGACCCCTCGATCCTGTTCACGATCGCCGGGATGGTCCCCTTCATCCCCTACATCGTCGGGACGGAGCGCGCACCCTGGCCGCGGGCCGTCAGCGTGCAGAAGTGCATCCGCACCAACGACATCGAGAACGTGGGCCGCACCACCCGCCACGGCACCTTCTTCCAGATGGCCGGGAACTTCTCCTTCGGGGACTACTTCAAGGAGGGCGCGATCGAGCTGTCCTGGGAGCTGATGACCACGCCCCAGGAGCAGGGCGGCTACGGCCTGGACCCCGATCGCATGTGGATCACCATCTGGGAGCAGGACGAGGAGTCCAGGAAGGTCCTGATCGACAAGATCGGCCTGCCCGCCGAGCGCATCGTCACCCTGCCGCGCGAGGAGATCTTCTGGGACACCGGCCAGCCCGGCCCGGCCGGCCCCTGCGGCGAGTGGCACTACGACCGCGGCCCCGAGTACGGGCCCGAGGAGGTGGGCGGGGCGCACCGCGAGTGGCCCAGCGAGGAGGCCTCGGACCGCTACCTGGAGATCTGGAACCTGGTGTTCGACCAGTACCTGCGCGGTGCGGGATCGGGCAAGGACTACCCGCTGCTGGGCGAGCTGGACTTCAAGTCCATCGACACCGGCATGGGCCTCGAGCGCGTGGCGTACCTGCTCCAGGGCAAGGACAACATGTACGAGATCGACGAGGTCTTCCCCGTCATCGAGAAGGCCCAGGAGCTCTCCGGCCGCCGCTACGGCGCCGATGAGGAGGACGACGTCCGCTTCCGGGTTATCGCCGACCACGTGCGCAGCGCACTGATGCTGTGCTCGGACGGCGTGCGCCCCGGGAACGAGGGGCGCGGCTACGTGCTGCGCCGACTGATCCGCCGCGCGGTGCGCTCCATGCGCCTGCTGGGCCACGATCGCCCCTCGATGCCCGAGCTGCTTCCCGTGTGCCAGGCCGTGATGGCCGACTCCTATCCGGAGCTACGCACCGAGTTCGCGCGCATCAGCGAGACCATCTACACCGAGGAGGAGGCGTTCCGTCGCACCCTCGCCACCGGCACCAGCATCTTCGACCAGGTCACCGGTGCCGTGAAGGAGGAGGGCGGCCGCACCCTGGCCGGTGAGGACGCCTTCCGCCTGCACGACACCTACGGCTTCCCCATCGACCTGACCCTGGAGATGGCAAGCGAGGTGGGCCTGACGGTCGACGAGGAGGGCTTCCGCACTGCGATGCAGGAGCAGCGGGAGCGCGCCCGCGCCGATGCGGCCTCGAAGAAGTCCGGACACACCGACACCGCCCTGTACAACCGGTTGCTCACCCAGCGCGGAGGGAACGTCCCGTTCCTGGGCTACACCGAGTCCACCGTGGCCACCTCCGTGGAGTCGGTGCTGGTGGACGGCGGCCTCGTGGACGAGGTCCACGCTCCTGCCGACGTCGAGGTCGTCCTGGCCGAGACACCCTTCTACGCCGAGGCCGGCGGGCAGCTCGCAGACCAGGGCCGCATCTCCCTGGACAGCGGAGGCATCATCGAGGTGGACGACGTCCAGGCGCCCGTCAAGGGTCTGATCGTGCACCGCGGTCGCCTGGTCGAGGGTGCCGCGAGCCCGGGCTCCGGCGCGATCGCCGCCATCGACACCGAGCGCCGCGGCGCCATCGCGCGCGCACACACCGCCACCCACATGGTCCACGAGGCCCTGCGCGAGGAGATCGGGGAGGGCGCCACCCAGGCCGGCTCCGAGAACTCGCCGGGCCGGATGCGCTTCGACTTCCGGTACGGCCAGAGCGTGCCGCGCTCCGCCCTCGAGCAGATCGAGGGGCGAGTCAACACCCTCCTGCAGGACGAGCTGGAGGTCACCGACACCCAGATGCCGCTTGACGAGGCCAAAGCCCTGGGCGCCCAGGCCCTGTTCGGCGAGAAGTACGGGGACATCGTGCGCGTGGTGTCCATCGGCGGGGACTGGTCGCGCGAGCTGTGCGGCGGAACCCACGTGCCCACCACCGGGGCGATCGGTGCGATCCAGCTGATGGGGGAGTCGTCGATCGGCTCCGGCGTGCGTCGCGTGGATGCACTGGTGGGCCTGTCGGCCTACCGTCACCGCGCCAAGGAGCACGCGATGGTGTCCCAGCTGGCCGAGATCCTCAAGGTGGGCAGCGACGAGATCCCCGAGCGTGTCCGCGCGCTCACCCAGCGCATCAAGGACATGGAGAAGCAGCTGGCCGCGATGCGGGGGGCCCAGCTGCAGGCCCAGGCCGGCCAGTTGGTCGCGCAGGCCACGGAGGTGGCCGGTGTGCGGATGCTCACCTACGATGCCGGGGCGGGCGTCTCCGCCGGAGACCTGCGCACCCTGGTCCAGGACCTGCGCTCCCGCCTCGGCGAGGACGTGCCGGCCGTGATCGCCGTGGCGGGACACGAGGACTCCCGCGCCTCGCTCGTCGTGGCCACCAACGCCGCTGCCCGTGAGCAGGGCCTGGCCGCCGGCAGCCTCCTGCGCGCCGGTGCCGAGGCGATGGGAGGCCGCGGCGGCGGAAAGGCCGATATGGCACAGGGCGGTGGCGGCGATCCCGAGCGCGTCGAAGCAGCCCTGGAGGCCGTGCGCACCGGCGTCACCTCGACCGCGTCGGCATGACCGGGAGCCTGCCCCGCGGCGTCCGGCTCGGTGTCGACGTCGGTGACGTCCGCGTGGGCCTGGCACGCAGCGACCTCGACGGGATGATCGCCACCCCGGTTCAGACGGTTCCGCGCGGGGAGGCGGTCGCCCGGGTGGCGTCCGAGGTGGCCGCCAGCGGCGCCCGTGTCGTCATGGTGGGACTGCCCCGCTCGCTGTCGGGACACGAGGGGCCCGCCGCCGGCAAGGCGAGGGCGTTCGCGGCCGAGCTGGTCGCTATGGTGTCCGGCACCGGTGACCACATCGAGGTGCGTCTGCTCGACGAGCGCCTCACCACGGTGTCCGCTCACCGGGCCCTGCACGACTCAGGACGTCGCGGTCGGAAGCACCGCGAGGTCGTGGACCAGGTGGCAGCCGTGATGATCCTCCAGCAGGCGCTGGACGTCGAACGGTCCACCGGGGCCCGGGCAGGCGAGCTCGTCCGCACCGAACCCGGTGACCCCCACCATCCCCCGGCCCCGCCGGCTCCCGGAACCCATCAGGAGGACTCCGCATGAGCGACGAGGACGCCTTCCTCGAGGACATCGTCGAGGACCAGCACGCCCGCGGCACGCACCGTCGGGGATCCCGTCGCGGTGGCCGCCGCAGTGGCGGTCTGCGGGCGCTGATCCCGATCCTGCTGGTGGTGGTGGTGCTGGGCGGCCTCGCCTTCGGCGGATACCAGGGCTACCGGTGGCTCACCTCCAACGTGAGCGTCGAGGCCGAGGAGCAGGACTACCCCGGCCCCGGCACCGGTGAGGTGGTCATCGAGGTGGCCCAGGGTGACACTGGCACCGACATCGCGAGCACCCTCGTCGAGGAGGGCGTGATCAAGTCGGCCGGGCCCTTCATCACCGTCTTCTCCAACACCCCGGAGGCCTCCTCCATCGAGCCGGGCCTGTACCGCGTGAAGAAGGAGATGAACTCCTCCGACGCCCTGAGACTGCTGCTGGATCCGGCCAGCCTCGCCGCACACCGGGTGATCGTCCCCGAGGGCCTCCGGCTGGAGCAGATCTGGCCGATCCTCTCGGAGAGCACGGACATCCCGGTCGAGGAGTTCGAGGCCGCGGCGAAGGACTACACCTCCCTAGGGATGCCGGAGAACCCCGCGAACAGTCCCGAGGGCTACCTGTGGCCGGGACGCTACGACATCCCCGAGGACGCGACCGCCAGCGACGTGCTGTCGATGATGTGGGGCCGCATGGAGGAGGAGCTCACCAAGCGCGAGATACCCGAGGACCAGTGGCACCGCACCCTCACCATCGCCTCCCTCGCCGAGCTCGAGGTGCGCAACGCCGAGGACTACGGCAAGGTCGTGAGGACCATCCTGAACCGCCTGGAGGGCAAGGGAGAGGCCGGGGGCAGCCCGATGCCCCTCCAGTTCGACTCCACCGTGCACTACGTGACGGGCAAGGAGGCCAGCGTGGGCACCACCGATGCCGAGCGCGCCACCGACTCGCCGTACAACACCTACGTCCACACCGGCCTGCCTCCCGGCCCGATCGCCTCGCCCGGTGGTGCCACCCTGGATGCCACCCTCAACCCGCCTGAGGGCGCCTGGCTCTACTTCGTCACGGTCAACACTGACACCGGTGAGACGAAGTTCGCGGAGACCTGGGACGAGCACACCGAGAACGTGCGCGAATGGCAGCAGTGGGCCGACAGCAAGGGCTGACCCCTGGGGCGCGCCGTTTCGGGGTGATCGGATCCCCGATCCGGCACTCGCTGTCCCCGCTGCTGCATCGCACCGCCTATGCGGTGCTGGGACGCGAGGACGTCGTCTACGAGCGCTTCGAGGTCCCTGCTGGTGGCCTCGCCGCCTTCCTCGCCGCGGGGGAGGGACGCGGGCTCGATGGTGCCAGCATCACCATGCCGGGCAAGCCGGAGGCCTTCGCACTGGCCGATCTGCGGGACGGCACCGCGGCGAGGCTGGGCATCGCCAACACGCTGCTGCGGCTGCCCGGCGGCGGTTTCCGGGCGGAGAACCACGATGTGCACGGAATCGTGGCGACCCTGCGCGACCACGGCGTGCGGGAGCCCGCCGTGGGTGCCGTGATCGGCTCCGGCGCGACCGCACTGAGTGCCGTGGCCGCACTGCTGGACCTGGGCGCCCGGCAGCTGCTGCTGACAGCGCGCACCCGCACCAAGCTGGCACCGCTGAGCGAGCTGGCAAGGGCAGCGGGCGCCCGGGTGACGGTGGTGCCCTGGGGGGACGCGGCACAGGTGCTGGCCGCCGACGTGGTGATCAGTGCACTGGCCCTGGAGGGGGCCACGGGGCTCGCCGATGCGTGGCACAGGGCCGGGGTGAGCGACGTGCCTGCAGTGTTCATGGATGTGCTGTACGACCCGTGGCCGGCTCCGTTGGCGTGTCTGCTCGGGGCGGCCGGCTCCGAGATCGCCGACGGCCTGGAGATGCTGGTGCACCAGGCGGACATGCAGCTGCGGTCGATGCTCGGCATCAGGGAGGCGCCCCGGGCGGAGATGCTCGCGGCGGCTCGGGCGCACCTGGCGGACCGGGCCTGACCGGAGCACGGCTCCGCACGCGCGGAGCGGACAGTCGGGACAAAGCGGTCGGGCCGGTCCGATGTGGTTGCCCCAGCGGGTAAAGCCGAAGTAAAGTCGAGCAGCGGCACGTGCCGCATGCACGAGCCGCACGGCGGTCGTCCCGAGCGCGAAGGAGTGACTCATGGACCGAGATCGGGGAGCAGTCCTGCAGGTGGGTGGATCTGCGCAGACCGTGGGCGCGACAGCCCTGGCCGAGCCCCCGCTCATGATCCTTCCCGGTCGCTCCACCCCGCTGCTGCGGCGCTGCACCGCCCTGGCCACCCGCGCCCGTGTGGACCTGCTCGTCACCACCCGCCCTGCCGACTGCGCGGAGCTCAGCGAGGTGCTCGCCGAGCTGGCGGCATGGGAGGGTGGTCAGCTGATCGATCCCGATCCGACCATGCTGGCCCTGGCGGCCGCCGCGCTGCAGGACCTCGTCGAGCGTCTCGACGAGCCCCACCTGCTCTCCATGGGCGACACGATCTCTGCTGCACTGGGCGTGCTGCGAGGCGCGCTCTCCTGAACGATCGCGTGATGGTCGCCACGAAGCTGCTGGCAGGCGTCAGGGAAGGGGCTCGCGACCCTGCGTGCGTGCTAGAGTTTCCACGTCGCAAAGGCGACCACCTGTCCGGGTGGCGGAATTGGTAGACGCGCTAGCTTGAGGTGCTAGTGCCCGCTTTAGGGCGTGGGGGTTCAAGTCCCCCCTCGGACACGTCGTCACGAAGGGCCCCGGTCGCACGCACCGGGGCCCTTCGTCGATCAAGGAGTCACATGGTCCACGTCTTCCTCCACGAACCGGTGATCGCCGGCAACACCGGCAACGCGATCAGACTGGCCGCGGTCACAGGTGCACGGCTGCACTTGATAGAGCCACTGGGCTTCGACTTCGAGGACGCCAAGCTGCGGCGGGCGGGCCTGGACTACCACGACCTCGCCGATGTGCACATCCACCCCGACCTCGACGCGGCGCTGGCCGCTGTCCCGAACTCGCGGGTGTTCGCCTTCACCTCCCACAGCGAGGTCACCTTCGATCGCATCGAGTACCGGCGGCAGGACGTCCTGCTGTTCGGCACCGAGCCCACGGGGCTTCCCGAGCACGCCATGGCGCACGAGAGGGTGACGGAGCGGGTGCGGATCCCCATGCTTCCCGCCCGGCGCTCCCTGAACCTGGCCAACGCGGCCTCGATCGCGGTGTACGAGGCGTGGCGACAGCTGGGCTACGACGGGGCGGGCGCGTGAGGCTTCCTGCACGGCTCGAGCGCCGCAACGCCCTCTTCCAGCAGTGGCAGTCCCTGCTGACCAACCGCACCAAGCGCACCCGCACCGGCGAGATGATCGTGCACGGCGTGCGGCCCATCACGCAGGCGATCGCCCACGGGCACGAGATCCGGGCACTGCTCAGCGACGGGCGCCTCGAGCAGTCGCGGTGGGCGCGCGAGCTGCTGCAGGATCCGCCCGCACCGGTGGTGGAGGTGGCATCGGAGCTGATGGCCGAACTGGGACAGCGCGATGACGGCCCCCCGGAGCTCCTGGCCATTGCGGCCGTGCCCGCGGACGACCTGGGCAGGCTGGATGCACGGCTATCCGGCGAGGGAGGCGGCCATGTCCGCGGCAGCGGGAACGGCACCGGCACCGGGCTGGTGGTGGCCTTCGACCGGCCCACCTCGCCGGGGAACATCGGCTCCCTGGCGCGCAGCGTCGATGCACTGGGCGGGCACGGGCTGGTGATCACCGGCCGCAGCGCGGATGCCTGGGATCCAGCCGCGATCCGCGCCAGCACCGGTTCGGTGTTCGCTGTACCTGTGGTGCGCCTGGACTCCCACCGCGACCTGTGGTCGTGGGTGGAGGGGCGCCGCGGGGCGGGGGAGCCCTGGCAGGTGGTGGGCCTGGAGGAGGCCCGCGGGCACGAGCTCGCCGACACCGACCTCACGGTGCCCACCGTGCTGGTGGTCGGCAATGAGACCATCGGCCTCAGCGCCGGGTGGCGCGAATCCTGCGATCAGCTAGCCGAGATCCCCATGACCGGCAGCGCCAGCTCGCTGAACGCCGCTGTGGCCGGTTCCATCGCCCTGTACGAGGTGGCACGGCAGCGAGGGCCCTCCGGCTCCTGAGGAGACCTCACGCGGATCCCAGGGCACCGGCGACGAGCGGGGAGGCCAGCAGCCCGAGGAACGGGCCGGCCAGCAGCACAGGTCCGAAGGGGAAGCGCTGGCCCGCTCGTCCCGAGGCGATCAGCACAACCGCACCGACCACCCCGCCCAGCACCGCGATGCCCAGGATCGCCCCGATCAGCACCTCGCCGCCGAGGGCCGTGGACATCAGCATTACCACCGGCACCGTCTTCGCATCCCCCATGCCCAGCAGCGGGGGAGCGGCCAGGGCCACCAGCACTGCCCCCAGGCCCAGCACCACCGCGATCACCAGCGCCCCGCGCAAGGATCCCCGTACGGAGGGGTCCGCCACGGAGGCGAGCAGCAGCCCGGCGGTGACAGCGGCCGTCATGCCTGCGACCCAGGGATTGGGCAGTCGCTGCTGGACGGCGTCGATGCGGGAGAGGACCACCGCCGGAGGCAGGTACGCCACCAGCAGCACCAGCAGTGCCGCAGGTGGGATCGCGGGGACCAGGAGTGGCATGCGCCCATTCCAGCAGAGCGCGCACCGCGGCGCCCGGCCCCGGTGGCGATTGTGGACGCCGAGAGGTCGATCAGGCCGTCAGCGGCCCGCTCAGCGTGGACTGGACCCGGATGATGCGCCGACGCATCCAGACCTTCTTCTGCCCACCCATGTAGATGCGGGACCGGGCCAGCTCCCACCGGCCGTACTCCGCCTCCTCCGTCAGCACCGACCGCACCGCCCCGATGGAGGTGCGCCGCGGCACGGTGATGATGCGGAACTCGTAGTCCTCGGGGCGCCGCCCCTTCTCCAGCGGCAGATCCTTCTCGCCTCGTGGGTCGCGCACATGGACCACCCGGGCCATGGGTGGCTTCTGTCCTGCGGGCACCGGGCTCCTCCCGTCGTGGATGATCGATCGATGACTGTCCATTCTGACCCCGGACGGGGTACGGTCCAACCATGAACACGGATCCTCGCTCCGCTCTTGCTGCGCTGATCGCCGCCCTGGAACGCCACTACGAAGCCGCAGCCGCCTCCCGTGGCGACAGCGATCCCGCCCTCGAGGCCGCCACCGATCGTCTCACCACGGCCTTCGATGCCTACGACGACGCGCTGTTCGACACGTACGACGTGGCAACCCCGCTGGTCGTCTTCGACGGCGAGGACGACTTCGACGACGACGACCTCGAAGATCTCGACGACCTCGAGGACGACGATGACGACTTCGACGACGATGACGACGACTTCGACGACGAGGACGATGACGACTTCGACGACGATGAGGACGACGACGATGAGGACGGCGACTACGACGACGATGACGACGATGACGAGGACCCGGTGATCTCTCGGCGCTGATCCCTCCACGGGATCTGCATCTCATCTTCACCTCGCAGCGCCACGCGGCACCCGGGCAGCGGCCGGGCGCCGCGTACTGTGTCCAAGGGGCCGGCGGCCCCCGGCTTCGGGGCCTCATATCCTGAGCGTCGGCTTCCGAGCGTCGACTCCGGAGCTTCGGCCGCCACCTCGAGCCCGTCCCTCGCGCATCCCGTGTGCGCCCAGCATTAGGAGCAGTGCCGGTGTCCTTCCTCGAAGCGATCATCCTGGGCATCGTGCAGGGCCTGACCGAGTTCCTCCCCATCTCCTCCAGCGCGCACCTGCGCGTGGCCGGAGAGCTCCTGGAGCCCGGTCAGGAGCCCGGTGCAGCCTTCACCGCGATCGTCCAGCTCGGCACCGAGACCGCGGTGCTGATCTACTTCTGGAACGACATCACCCGCATCATCGGCACATGGTTCAGGGCACTGGCCGGGAGGATCCCGCACTCGGACCCGGATGTGCGGATGGGCTGGATGGTGATCATCGGCTCGATCCCCATCGGCGTGCTCGGTCTGCTGTTCGAGGACCAGATCGACCACTCCCTGCGCAACCTGTACATCACCGCCACCATGCTGATCCTCTTCGGCCTGCTGCTGGGCGTGGCCGATCGCATCGCGCCGCAGCGCAAGGAGCTGAAGGACCTCACCGTGCGCGACGGCATCCTGTATGGCCTGGCCCAGGCTCTGGCGCTGATCCCCGGGGTCTCCCGTTCCGGCGGCACCATCACCGCGGGCCTGCTGATGGGGTACTCCCGGCAGGCCGCTGCACGGTACGCGTTCCTCCTGGCGGTTCCCGCCGTGTTCGCCTCGGGCTTCTACAAGGCCGCCCAGGAGGTCCCCGCGCTGCTGACCGCCGACGGCCGCGCCGCTGCTGCGGCAGCCGGCGAGCCCTCCCTGGTGGCGATCGTCGTGGCCACGGTGGTGTCCTTCGCGGTGGGGTACGCGGTCATCGTGTGGTTCATGCGACTGATCGAGAACCGCTCCTACATGCCCTTCGTGCTCTACCGGGTGATCGCCGGCGCGCTGCTGCTGGTCCTGCTGTGGGCCGGTGTGATCGATCCTCTGGCCGGGGGCTGAGAGTTCCCGCGCCGAACCTCCGTATGATCGACGGGTGCCCACCTGGACCTCACCGGCGATCACGCCCCTGCCCGGATCCGACATCCCCCCGCGGTTGCACGACACCCGCACGGGGCGGGTGACACCGCTCATCCCCCTCACGCCCGGGCATGCCCGGTTGTACGTCTGCGGCATCACGCCCTACGACTCCACGCACCTCGGACACGCCGCCACCTACCATGCCGCCGACCTCATGCGTCGCGCGGCCCTGGACGCCGGATGGCAGGTGGACATGGCCCAGAACATCACCGACGTGGACGACCCCCTGCTCGAGCGCGCCGCCCGGGACGGCATCGAGTGGCAGGACCTCGCGCGCGAGCAGACCGAGCTGTTCACCTCCGACATGGAGGCGCTGCGGATCATCGCCCCGGAGACCTACCTCTCGGTGAGCGAGTCCATGGACGCGATCATCGCCGCCGTGCAGACCCTCCACGACCGGGGCCGGGCCTACCCCGTGCAGAACGCCCCGGACGAGGCCGCGGGTCCTGACTGGTACCTGGACCTCTCCATCGACGGTGCCCTGGGGGACGTCTCCGGATGGAGCCGACAGCAGATGCTGAGCGTGTACGCGGATCGCGGCGGCGACCCGGAGCGGCCGGGCAAGCGCGATGCGCTGGATCCGCTGCTGTGGCGAGCGGCGCGCAGCGGTGAGCCGTCCTGGAATGCCGGGCACCTGGGGGTCGGACGGCCGGGCTGGCACGTGGAGTGCGTGTGCATCGCCGAGCACGGGCTGGGCCTGCCCTTCGACGTCCAGACCGGCGGCAGCGACCTGATCTTCCCCCACCATGACCTCTCAGCGGCGCACGCTGCCGCCCTCGGCCGCGGCTTCGCCTCGCTCTACCCGCACACCGGGATGGTGGCCTACCAGGGCGAGAAGATGAGCAAGTCTCTCGGGAACCTGGTGTTCGTGCACCGACTGGTGGGCGAGGGCGTCGACCCGATGGTGATCCGGCTGGTGCTGATGGCCCACCACTACCGTGCCGACTGGGAGTGGACGGACCAGGAGCTCGAGCGGGCCACCGCCCGCCTGGAGTCCTACCGGGCCGCCGCTGCCCGAGGCGGGTCCCACCCCTTCACCGTGGAGGTCCTGCGCCGGGCACTGCGCGAGGACCTCGACACCCCCACGGCGCTCACCGTGCTGGACGCCTGGGCGGCCGGCGAGCACGCCCAGCAGGAGATGCCCGCAAAGGCCCCCGATGACGTGGCCTCCGCGGTGGACGCACTGTTCGGGCTGGCCCTGCGGGGCTGAGCGGCGCCCCGGGATGTTCGCGCGGCTGGTGCCGGGTCAGTCCGTGTCGCGCCTGCGACGCAGGAACTGCTCGAACTCCCGCGCGATCGCATCGCCGCTGGCCTCCGGCAGCTCAGCGGCGTCCTGCGCCCTTTCCAGGCGCCGCACGTAGTCGGCCACGTCCTCGTCGGTGCGCGCCAGCTCGTCCACCCCGCGCTCCCAGGCCGCGGCGTCCTCCTCCAGCTCCCCCAGCGGGATCGGCGCGGTGATGCGGTCCTGCACCTCGCGGATCAGGCCGAGCACCGCCTTCGGGGAGGGCGTCTGCGCCACGTAGTGGGGGACCTGGACCCAGATGCTGGTGGTGCGCAGACCAGCGCTGGTGGTGCGGCGGGCCAGCACCGTCGGCACCCCCACGGGCCCCTCGTAGAGGCTCTCCTCGCCTACGCTCTCCGCAGCCCCCGGCTCCACCCGGCAGCTCACGGGCAGAGGCCGCGTGTGCGGGGAATCGGCCAACAGGGACCCCAGGGAGATCACCGAGCTGACGTCCAGCAGCTGCATCTGCTCGAGCACCTCGTCGCAGAAGCGCTTCCAGTGCAGGCTGGGCTCCGGGCCCAGCACCGTGACGATCTCCGGCCCCCGGGGCGGCTGGACGATCCGCAGCTCGGTGTCCGGCCAGTCCAGCACCCGCAGCCCCTCCTCGGTGGTGCGCACCTCGGGGCGGTTGACCTGGAAGTCGATGTAGTCCTCGGCATCGACGGCGCCGGCCGGCCGGGAGGGCCACACGCTCAGCAGGTGCTCGACGGCGCCGCTGGCCGCCTCGCCCGCGTCGTTCCACCCGCTGAAGGCGGTGATCGCGATACGACTCATCGAGCCATCATAGGCACCCGCTAGGGTCTCACCTGTGAAGAGCCCGTCCCTGCGTCTCGGCTCACTGCCGCCGATCCGCATCAGCGGCGGCACACTGGCGACCCTGCTGATCCTGGCCGTGGTCATCCACCCCGTGATCGCGCTCAGCGCGGTGGTGGGCCCCGGCGGTGCGATCGCACTGTCTCTGGGGATCTCGCTGTTCATGATCGTCTCGGTGCTGGTGCACGAACTGGCCCACGCCCTGACCGCCCGGTTGTTCGGGGCCACCGTGGACCACATCGCCCTGACGCTGTGGGGTGGTCATACCCAGTACCGCGCCGAGCGCATGGGCGGGCTGCCCTCGACGGTGATCTCCCTGGCCGGACCGCTCAGCAACCTGGGCCTGGCCGCGCTGTGCACAGGGATCGCCTCGCTCGTGCAGGGGGAGACGGGACCGAGCCCTGCCTCGCTGTTCTGGGAGAACTCGGCATGGCTGAACGTGGCCCTGGCCGTGTTTAACCTGCTGCCGGGCCTGCCGATGGACGGCGGCCGCGCCCTGGAGGCACTGCTGGGGACCGTGCTGCGCAGCCGCATCATCGGCACCCGGATCACCGCCTGGGTCGGCCGCGCGATCGCCGTGGCCGTGGTGGCCTGGCCGCTATGGAACCTCTCGCGCAGCACGAGCGTGAGCACCGGGTCGATGCTCACCCTGGTGTGGGCCCTGCTGATCGCGGGCATGCTCTGGCACGGTGCCTCCCGCGCCCTCGAGGCCGCGAACCTCGAGCATCGCATCCAGAACCTGGACGCGGCCCGGCTGGCCTCGCCGGTGGTCCTCGTCGCCGGGGCGCTGCCGCTGTCCCGTCTGCCGGAGGTGCTCGTCGCGGGCCAGGAGGCAGCGGGGGCATCGCTGGACCCGTCCGCCGTGATGGTGCTCGAGGACGGGCCGCCACCGCGCGCCCTGCAGATCGATCCTTCGGCCCTGGGCTCGGTGCCCCCGGACCAGCGCAGGCACGTGCCCGTCAGCGCCGTTGCCGCGCCCCTGGGCACGGTGGGGGAGCTGAGGGCGGGCATGACAGGCAGCCAGGTCGTCACCGCGATGCTGGCCCGGCCCCACCCCCTGTACCTGGTGCGGGAGGCCGACGGGACGGTGATCGGCGTGATCCGGAGCGCAGAGGTCAACGCTGTCCTGCGCGGACGCTGAACGGCGCCGGTGCCCGGCACGCCGATCGACCTATGCTGGAACGCATGACCTCCACGCCCCCGCTCCCCTCGGCCCCCGAGGGGGAGCCCACCGCCCCGGCCACCGCCGCACGCGAGGCCGGTGCTGCGCCCGAGGGCGGCGCGGCACCCGAGGCGAAGGGCCTGGACCGCACCGGGCCCTTCGAGCTCGGCGACAAGGTGCAGCTCTCGGACTCCCGGGGCCGCCTGCACACCATTACGCTCAAGCACGGCGGCCAGTTCCACACCCACCGGGGCGTGCTGCGGCACGACGACCTGATCGGCGTCGAGGACGGCGTGGTGATCGCCGACACCGCCGGCAACCAGTACCAGGCACTGCGGCCCCTGTACGCGGACTACATGCTGTCCATGCCGCGAGGCGCCGCGATCATCTACCCCAAGGACTCCGCCCAGATCCTGATGTGGGCGGACATCTTCCCCGGCGCCCGGGTGCTCGAGGCCGGAGTGGGCTCCGGAGGGCTGACCACCGCACTGCTGCGAGCCGTGGGCGAGCACGGCAGCGTGCACTCCATCGAGCGCCGCGAGGACTTCGCCTCCGTCGCCCAGGAGAACGTGCGCACCTATTTCGGTGCCGACCACCCGGCATGGACCCTGAGCATCGGCGACTTCCAGGACGTCGCCCTGGACTTGGCCGCCGACGGTCCGGCCGCGGACCGCGTGGTGCTGGACATGCTGGCCCCCTGGGAGTGCGTGGACGCGGCCGCGCGGGCCCTGGTCTCCGGTGGGGTGTTCCTGGCGTACGTCGCCACCGTCACCCAGCTGTCGCGCACCGCCGAGGCGCTGCGCGACCACGGCGAGTTCACCGAGCCCCACGCCTGGGAGTCCTTCGTGCGGCCCTGGCACCTCGAGGGCCTCGCGGTGCGACCCGAGCACCGGATGAACGCCCACACCGGCTTCCTGCTGACCTCCCGTCGCACCGCCCACGGCACCACCGCGCTGACCCGTGTCACCCGCCCGGCCCCCGGTTCCCGGGACGCCGAGGAGATCGCCCACCCCGACAACGAGGGCTTCGGCGGGGGTGGCGGCGAGTGGACCGCGAAGGACCTGGGGGAGCGCGGTGTGGCACCCCGCAAGATCAAGCGCGCCCTGCGCGACATCCGCCAAGGACGCGACCGATGAACGAGAGCACCCGATGACCATGAAGACCTACGCGGAGATGTCCGCGGAGCTCGACCGGTTCGCCACCCTCAACGACCGGCTCACCGCGTCCCTGCGCGCGGCCCGTGCCCAGATCGTGGACCTGAAGGCAGATCTGGAGCGGGTGGGCGACCCGCCCAACTCCTACGCCACCTTCCTGCGCCGCACCGAGGGCACCACCGTGGACGTGCTGCACAACGGGCGGCGCCTGCGCATCGCCACCAGTGCTGAGATCGACCTGGACGCCCTTCAGCCGGGCGCCGAGCTGCGCCTGAACGAGGCCCTCGCCGCGGTCGAGGTGGTCCCGCCCAGTGACGCCGGGAACATGGTGACCGTGATCGAGGCCCTGGCCGACTCGCGCGTGCTGGTGGCGGTGGCGCCCGACGACGTGCGGGTGCTGCGCCGTGCCGGATCCCTGGCGGAGGAGGTGCTGCACCCCGGTGACCACGTGCTGGTGGACCTGCGCGCCCAGCTGGTGATCGAGCGGATCGAACGGGCCGAGATCACCGACCTGGTGCTCGAGCAGGTGCCCGACATCTCCTTCGAGCAGATCGGCGGCCTAACAGAGCAGATCGAAGCGATCCGCGACGCCGTCGAGCTGCCGTTCCTGCAGCAGGACCTGTACCGCACCTACGGCTTGCGCCCGCCCAAGGGCGTGCTGCTGTACGGCCCGCCCGGCTGCGGCAAGACCATGATCGCCAAGGCCGTGGCCCACGAGCTCGCGGTGCGCTCCGCCGAGGCGCGGGACGTCCCGGTCGAGGAGGCCCTCCAGCACTCCTTCTTCCTCAACGTCAAGGGCCCCGAGCTGCTGAACAAGTACGTGGGGGAGACCGAGCGCTCCATCCGCCTGGTGTTCGAGCGGGCCCGGGAGAAGGCCACCAGCGGCCACCCGGTGGTCGTGTTCTTCGACGAGATGGAGTCGCTGTTCCGCACCCGCGGCAGCGGGCTCTCCAGCGACGTGGAGACCACGGTGGTCCCGCAGCTGCTGGCGGAGATCGACGGCGTGGAGACCCTTGAGAACGTGATCGTCATCGGTGCCTCCAACCGGGAGGACATGATCGATCCGGCGATCCTGCGGCCCGGGCGCCTGGACGTGAAGATCCGGGTGCGCCGCCCCGATGCGGAGTCCGGCCGGGAGATCCTCGCGCTGTACCTGGACGACTCGGTGCCCGTGCGCGGTGACCGCGACCGACTGCTGGACGAGGCGGTCCGTGAGATCTACGCGGACGGCCCGGAATCCGCCTTCGTGCGCTTGGAGTACTCCGACGGCACCGGCGAGGTGCTGCACTTCCGCGACTTCGTCTCCGGCGCCACGCTGCGCAACATCGTGGACCGCGCCAAGAAGAACGCGGTGAAGGACCAGCTGGCCACCGGACAGGTGGGCGTGGGCTCCGAGCACCTGGCCGCCGCCATCCGCAGCGAATTCGTGGAGAACGAGGACCTCCCCTCCGGCGCCCACCCCGAGGACTGGGCCCGGATCTCCGGTCGGCGCGGCCGCCGGGTCGATGCGGTGATCCCCCTGCAGGGCCGGCCCGAGCAGGAGGTGGTGGAGGCATGAGCCGCCGCCTGACCACCGAGCGCGTGATGGGCATCGAGACCGAGTTAGGCGTGCTGCACGCCGACCCGGAGGACCGCGCCCGCGCCGGGGCCGGCAGCTCCATCCTGCTGTCCCACCTCACCGTCGGCGCTTACGCCCTGCTGGACCCGGCCGAGGGCGAGCGCGGCCGGCGCGTGCGCTGGGACTACGGCGACGAGTCCCCGCTGCGTGACGCCCGCGGCTTCGAGATCCAGCGCGCCGCCGCCCACCCCACCCAGCTCACCGACCAGGTGCGCGACGCCCACGTGCCCAGCGTGGACCTCGACGCGCCCCTGCAGGGACCGGAGATCCCGCCCGAGGGCGAGGACGACGAGGTGCTCACCTGGGCCGCCCACCGCTCCATCGGCAACGCCGTGCTGGTCAACGGGGCTCGCTGGTACGTGGACCACGCCCACCCGGAGTACTCCGCACCGGAGGTGCTGCGCGCCCGGGAGGCCGTGGTCACCGACCGGGCCGGAGAGGTCATCGCCCGCCGCGCCATGAGTATCCTGGCCGGGGCCGACGGCATCCCCGAGGTGGCGCTGTACAAGAACAACACCGACGGCAAGGGCGCCTCCTACGGCACTCACGAGAACTATCTGCTGGACCGGGCCGTCCCCTTCGACGACGTGGTCGCCGCCTTGCTGCCGTTCCTGGCCACCCGCCAGGTGCTCGTCGGTGCCGGGCGCGTGGGCATCGGGCCGCGCGGCACCGCACCCGGCTTCCAGATCTCCTCGCGGGCCGACTTCATCGAGGCCGAGGTGGGGCTGGAGACCACTCTGAACCGGCCCATCGTCAACACCCGAGACGAACCCCACGCCGACCCCTCCCGCCACCGCCGCCTGCACGTGATCATCGGGGACGCCAACCTGCTGGAGGAGTCCACCTTCCTCAAGCTCGGCACCACCTCCCTGGTGCTCGCCGCGATCGAGGCCCAGCACCGCAGCGGAAGCCGGGTCCTGCCCGACCTGACCCTGGCCGATCCGGTGGAGGCCGTGCACACCATCAGCCACGACCCCACGCTGCGCGCCACGGTGCCACTGAGGGACGGCCGCGAGATGACCGCGCTGCAGATCCAGCGCGCCCATCTCGATGCCCTGCGCGAGGTCGCCGATGGGGACGACGAGGAGACCACCGCGGTGCTCACAGCCTGGGGCGAGATCCTGGACCTGCTCGAGCGCGACCCGATGCTGGCTGCGGACAGGGTGGAATGGGCCGGCAAGCTGCGCCTGCTGGACGGGTACCGTGCCCGCCACGGGCTGGACTGGTCCGATCCCCGCCTGTACGCGATCGACCTGCAGTACTCCGACCTGCGCCCCGCGACGGGGCTGTTCGAGCGGATGCGCGCCTCCGGCAGGGTGCGCACCCTGGTCAGCGAGCAGGAGGTCGACCGCGCCGTGGTCACGCCCCCGGCCTCCACTCGCGCCCACCTCCGCGGCAGCCTCATCAGCCACCACCGAGCACGCGTGCCCGCGGCGGGCTGGGACACTATCACGGTGGCCGGCTCCGAGGGTGGTGCGCGCCTGCGGCTGGCCGACCCGCTGATCGGCTCCGCCGCCTGGTGCGCCCACCACCACGTCGACCCCTCCGCAGATGTCGACACCGTGCTGGAGGCCCTGCGCCGCGCCGTCACCGCGCCTTCCACCCACGACGACTCCCCGACCCAGCCCAACGATCACCACGACGACCAGGAGCAGCCATGAGCCAGCAGTCCCTGAACGCCCCCGGCCCCGGCGAGGACGGCGCCGCGGACGACCAGTCCGTCACCGGCGGGCAGACCTTCGCCTCCGCCCAGGGCGCCGACGACCTCCTCGACGAGATCGACTCCGTGCTGGAGGCCAACGCCGAGACCTTCGTGCGCTCCTTCGTCCAGAAGGGCGGGCAGTGACCCGATGAAGCGTCGGGTAGGAGGACTCGAGACCGAGTTCGGTCTGGTGTGCGTGCGGTCCGACGGCACCCGCGCCCTCGAGCCCGAGGCCGCGGCACGCGAGCTGTTCCGGCCGGTGGTCGCCCGGGGAAGGTCCTCCAACGTGTTCCTCACCAACGCGGCCCGCCTCTACCTCGACGTGGGCTCCCACCCGGAGTTCGCCACCGCCGAGTGCGACGACTGGTGGGACCTGGTGGCCCAGGACCGCGCCGGCGAGCGCATCCTCGGCGAGCTGGTCCAGGACGCCAACGAGCGCCTGAGCGCCGACGCGCAGGACGCCCGGATCCATCTGCTGAAGAACAACGTCGACTCCGAGGGAAACTCCTTCGGCTCGCACGAGAACTACCTGGTGGACCGGCGCGGCGAGTTCACCCGTCTGCCTCGCTACCTGCTGCCCTTCCTGGTCACCCGCCAGATCCTCACCGGTGCCGGGGGAGTGGTGCGGGACGAGGACGGGGCCCGCTTCGTGTTCTCCCGCCGCAGCGACCACATGTGGGAGGCGGTCTCCTCCGCCACCACCCGCACCCGCCCCATCATCAACACCCGCGACGAGCCCCACGGCGATCCCGGGCGGTTCCGCCGCCTGCATGTGATCGTGGGCGACTCCACCATGAGCGAGGTCTCCACGCACCTGCGCTTCGCGACCACCGACCTGGTGCTGCGGGCCATCGAATCCGGGCGGGCCCTGCCGGATCTCACCCTGCGCGACGACATCTCCGCCATCCGAGCCGTCGCCCGCGACCTGAGTGGCCGAGCCCCGATCCCCACCGCCGACGGCGGCGCCACCAGCGCGCTCGAGGTCCAGCAGCGATGGCTGGACGTGGCCGCCGAGCACGCCGAGCCGGGGGACCGGGACGAGCAGGAGACGCTGGAGACCTGGCAGCGCGGGCTGGACGCCGTACGCACCGGGGATCGTGCCTGGGCCGCCCTCCACCTGGACTGGGCGATCAAGGAGAGGCTGTTCGAGCAGGTCGCCCAGCGCCGCGGCGTGGACCTCGCCGATCCCGCGATCGAGCGGCTGGACCTCGCCTACCACGACATCGATCCCGAGCGCGGCGTGTTCGCCGCCCTGACTCGACGGGGCCTGGCACCGTCGATCCTTTCCCAGGAACGCATCGAGCGTGCCCGCACCGTGGCGCCCACCACCACCCGCGCGCACCTGCGCGGCCAGGTGGTCACCGCCGCCCAGGACAACGGTGTGGACCACGTGGTGGACTGGACCACGCTGCGCCTGACCCGGCCAGGCGCGATGCCCGTGCAGCTGCTGGACCCCTTCACCACCGAGTCCGCCGAGGTGGAGGCCCTGCTGGCGGAGATCCGTGCCGCCGGCGGCACGACCGAACCGCCCCTGCCCGCCTGAGCGGGCGGCGTCGGCCTGGGAGCCCGTCCCGTGCCGACGCCGTACGCTGTGACCGCGCCCGTGCCGGGCGTCCCTACCCGAAAGGCCCCCTGGTGATCCGCCGCCGTACCCTGCTCTCCACCGCTCTCGCCGCGACCGCCGCGATCGGACTGGCCGCCTGCTCCGACGACGGCACCGATCCGGAGCAGACCGGTGCGACGGGCTCCGACGGGGGCGGTGAGGGCGCCATCCTGTCGGCCGTGACCGTCAGCGAGGACCTCGGCTCCGAGCCAACCGTCGAGTTCGAGGCGCCGCTTCAGGTCACCGCACCCGATGCCGTGGTGGTGGTGCCCGGTGACGGCGAGACCATCGCCGCCGGGGACACCGTGATCATGCGCAGCGCCTACGTGGATGCCTCCACCGGCGAGATGCTGCAGTCCTGGTGGCAGGGCGCCCCGGCCGGTGGCATGCAGGTCGACGCACAGACGATCGGGGAGCAGGCAGCGACCTTCTTCACCTCCGTGACGGTGGGCTCGCGATTCGCCATGGCCGGCTGGCAGCAGAGCCAGACCGGCCAGTCCATGTCGTTGATCCAGGTGGGGGACATCGACCGGATCGTCGCTCCGCTGCGCGCCGAGGGGAAGCCGCAGGAGCCCAGCGGCGACTTCCCCGCGGTGAACCTCGGCGAGAACGGCGCCCCCTCCCTGGACGGCGCCCCCGAGGGGGAGCCGCCCACCAAGACCACCCGCGAGCTGCTGATCGAGGGCACGGGCGATGCCACCCGCGAGGGCGATTTCCTCACCATGCAGTACACCGGCTGGGCCTGGGACACCGGGGAGCAGTTCGACTCCTCGTGGGACCGCGGTGCTCCCTTCAGCTTCGTCCAGGGGCAGGGCATGGTGATCACCGGCTGGGACCAGCACCTGCTGGACGTTCCCGTGGGAAGCCAGGTGATGCTGGTTATCCCGCCGGCCGACGCCTACGGCGAGGACCCGGAGCTCCACGAGCTCGGCGGAAAGACCCTGGTGTTCGTGGTGGACGTGCTGGACGCAGCCCATAAGATCGAATGACCGTACCGCGAACCCGCCCCACAACGACCTAGCCCGATCCAGGAGGAACGCATGGACGACCGCAGCAAGCCCGAGATCGACCACCCCGAGGGCCCTGCCCCCACCGACCTGGTGATCACCGACGAGATCACCGGCGACGGCGAGGAGGCCGGCCGCGGCGACGTGGTCGACGTCCACTACGTGGGCGTCTCCCACTCCACCGGCGAGCAGTTCGACGCCTCCTGGGACCGCGGCGAGCCGCTGCGCTTCCAGCTCGGCGTGGGACAGGTCATCTCCGGCTGGGACCAGGGCGTGCAGGGAATGAAGGTGGGCGGCCGTCGTCGCCTGGACATCCCCGCGCACCTCGCCTACGGCGACACCGGTGCCCCGCCCGTGATCGCGCCCGGTGAGACGCTCATCTTCGTGTGCGACCTGGTGGCGGTGCACAAGCGCTGACCACCGCACGCCCCGGCGCTCCCGGGGAGCAGGACGGCCTGTTCGAGGCCCCTGCCCCCGAGGCGACCACCACC
>NZ_JALXKT010000130.1:0-243 GCF_025144775.1 Brachybacterium sp. p3-SID957
CGTCGCGGAGTTCCTCCACCGCCGCCTGGACCACACCTGGTTCCCCTACCTGTTCCTGGACGCGACCTATCTCGACATCCGCCAGGGCGGGCGCGTCGTCTCCCAAGCCGTCGTGGTCGCCACGGGCGTTGCCGCGACCGGTCACCGGGAAGTGCTCGGCATGGCGATCGGTGACGCGGAGACCACCGACTTCTGGACCGAGTTCCTCCGCAGCCTGCGCGAACGCGGTCTGACGATCTCCAC